>JBBAVQ010000077.1:0-11217 GCA_040397625.1 Pirellulales bacterium
CGCACGCCGGGCGTGGCGGCGGCCCAGCCCTGCTTCACTCCCAGCGATGCCACGTCGGCCCGCACGATCCAGGAATCGGCCCGGGCCGCCACGGCCTTTCCTTCCCAAGCGATTTCGCGGACGGCCTGACTCCCGACGGTGGCATCGCCGGACGAAGGGCAGCGGCTCGCGGAAGGCGAGGCTGTTGCTTTCGCAGTCGCTGTTCCCCTGGCCGATGCTTGCGACAGGGCCGTTGGCGGACCTATCCTTAGTGAAGGTATGGGAGGGTGGCTTGCGGAATCAGCTGCCCACGAACGTGTTTCGAGCCAGGGTCGTCATGTTGGTGGAGCGGGATCAAGTGTCCTTGTCGCCAAAGCCGTTATTCACATGGCTGCTCCTGGCCCTCGCCTGCGTCGTCGGAGGATCAGCGCGAGCCGCCACCACCACCTACACCTCGGCATGGGGCGGCGGCACGATCGTGCCGGGTGACGCCGTCGTGCTTCTCGACGGAGCCTCGCTCACCGGTCCCGTGGTCGCCAACGGCTTCCTCGAGTTCGGCCAGACCGGGCAGATCAATCCGGGCGGCATCATCTCGGGCACGGGAGGGTTTGCCATCACGGCCGGTGGCACCGTCTTTCTCTCGAAGCCATCCGCTCCGGGTGTCGTCGCCCTCGAGTTGGCCGCGTCGATCCCCTTTGGCCGGATGGCGGTCCAGAACACGTGGCCCCTCGATCTTCACGTCGGCAGTTCCGGTACCGGGTCGCTCACGATCGCCAATGGCCGCGTTGACAGCGCCGCGGGCGTCGTGGGCGCGGCGGCGCTCGCCAGCGGCAGCGTCGGACTGACCGGCGGATGGTGGGAGTGCTCCGACCCGTTGACGATCGGAGGCTCTGGACGCGGAGATCTCACGATCGACGGCGGGAACGTGGCCACCACGCTGGGATACGTCGGCCGCGACGCGGGGGGGCTGGGCACGGTCTCGATCACCAGTGGCACGCTCCAGTCCGGCGCCGTGATCGGACGCGGCGATATCGTGATCGGTGAAGCTGGAACCGGCACCCTCCGCCTGTCGGGAGGGCGGATCGAAGACGGCACCGGCTTTCTGGGGCGGCTCGCCGGCGGCCGGGGCACGGCTGTGATCACCGGGGGCACCTGGGCGAACTTCACCAATCTCGGCATCGGTATTTGGGGCGCGGCCGAGATGTCCATCGACGGCGGCGTAGTCTTCTGCGACGAGGGCGCAGGTTCGTGGCTCGCCGAGCAGGCTGGGTCCACTGCGGCTGTCACCGTCACGAGCGGAAGTTGGATCACCACCGGCAGGCTCAGCATCGGCGGGTCCGGCACCGCGACCGTCCGGCAGGATGGCGGCACGATCACGGCATGGCGGTCGACGACCATCGGCTTGGACGCCACCGGGAGCGGCAGCCTCGTGGTCGCCGGCGGCTCCTTCGGGGCGGGCTTCGACTTCATCGTCGGCCAGTCCGGGAGCGGTGCCTTCACGCTTACGGGCGGCACGGTCACGAGCAGCTACACCACCCTCGGCTCATGGCCGACAGGTCGGGCCGATGTCCGGATCACCGGCGGCGTCTGGGATCAAGGCGAGTTCGCCGCCGGTCAGTACGGAACCGCCGCAATCAGGCTGTCGGATGGGCGTCTCTCCGCCACGAACGCGTCGCTCGCGACGGTCGGCAGCTCGGGGGGCTCCGCCACCACCACCATCTCGGGCGGCACGTGGGCCATTGGCGGCAGGCTCGACCTGGGAGGCGTCGGCACGGCCAGGCTGGAGATGACGGGCGGACGCGTCGCGTGCGATGCCGCCAACGCTTCGAGCAGGGCCACGCTGACGATCACCGGCGGCACCTTTGCGACCGCCGGCAACCTCGCGATCGGCGGCAGTGCGGCGTCGCTCACCGTGGCCGGGGCAGGCACGGTGATCGTCGGCGGGACGCTGCGGTGCGACAGCAGCAGTTCGGTGCGGCTCGGCTCCGGCGGCACGATCTCCATTGGCGACGGCGGATCGAAGGGCTCGCTCGAGGCCCCGGGGGGCTTCGTCACCGATGGCCGGCTGGTGTTCAACCGGCTCGGTGACTCGGTCGTCACAACGAGCCTGAGCGGCACCGGCACGATCACGAAACTCGGATCCGGAGTGCTCACGCTTCGCGGCTCGAGCTCCTTCACCGGCCTGCTCACCGTCTCTGCCGGCACGCTCGCCTTCGGAGACTACGCCGGGTCAGGCAGCATCGCCGCGGCGATCGCCAATGACGGGGCGATCGTCTTCGACGGCAGCCAGTCCACGACGTTCCCCGGCACGATCAGCGGCACGGGCGCGGTGACGAAGCGGGGCTCCGGATCGGTGAGCTTGACCGGCAGCAGCGATTTCGCCGGCCCACTCACGGTCGCCCAGGGCACGCTGTCGATCGGAGCCGGCGGCACCACCGGCTGGATCACGGGGCCGATCACGACCAACGCCACGCTGGCCTTCAATCGGGCCGACGACGTCACGTTCACCGGCACGATCAGCGGCACCGGGAGCGTCACCAAGCTCGGCGGAGGCCGGCTCGCGATCGCAGCCAATCAGCTCTTCACGGGCACGACCGTCGTGTCGTCGGGCACCCTCGCGATCGGTGCGGGCGGCACCACGGGAGCGCTGAGCGGCCCGATCCGCAACGCCGGCATCGTCGTCTTCGACCGCAGCGACGACAGCACCTACGCGGCTGCGATCAGCGGCACGTCGGGGGCGATCCGCAAGCTCGGGGCCGGGCGACTGTCGCTCACCGGCTCCAGTCCGTTCACGGGGGTCACCACCGTGGTCGCGGGCACGCTCGCCATCGGTGGGGCCGCGGGCGTCATCGAGGGACCGATCGTCAACGACGCGACGCTGGTCTTCGACGGCTCGAACGTCATCCGCAGCGTGTCGTCGATCACGGGAACCGGCGTGCTTCGCAAGGAGGGGACCGGCACGCTGCGGATCGGCGGGACCTGCGCTCCGGGGGGCGGCACCGTGATCGCATCGGGCACCGTGATGATCGCTTCCGACGACCGCTACTTCTCGCCGACCGTGCCCAACGGCAGGCTGTTGGGGACGATCCAGAATGACGCGGCGTTGGTGTTCAACTACCCGTGGTCGTCGGGCACGCATTCCGGGATCATCGTCGGAACCGGTTCGGTTCAGCAGCTGGGTGGGGGTCGACTCACGCTCACCGGCTCGAACACGTTCACCGGGCCGATGCTGGTGGACCGCTCGCTCTCCGTGCCCGGAATCGGCTCCACCACTCGGGCCGGGCCGACCGGCATGGGCGGGCTGATCCGGCTCGGCAACGAGGCGTCCATGGGAACCCTGCTCTACACCGGCACGGGCGAATCGTCCGACAAGCAGTTCCAGATCGGCGCCGGCTCCGGCACCGTCGCGACCGGTGGCGGGATGATCTCCGTCGGCGGCACCGGTAGCCTGACGTTCACCAGCGCCACCTTTACGACCTCCAGCCCGACGCCGGCGGCGCCGCGGATGCTCACCCTGACGGGCACGTCCCCGGCGGTCAGCCGCATCGCCGGCATCATCCAGGATTCGGCGACCGACGGCTCCGGGCCGCTGTCGCTGATGAAGCTCGGGGCCACGACGTGGGCCCTGTCGGGCGCCAACTGCTACACCGGCAGCACCACGATCGTGGCCGGAACCCTGGCGCTCGACCCCACGGGCTCGCTCGGCTCATCGCGGCAGGTCACGGTGTCGTCCACGGCCGTGTTCGATGTCACCTCCGTTCCCGGAGGCTACGTCGT
The DNA here is from genome assembly GCA_040397625.1 of Pirellulales bacterium. Lineage (GTDB taxonomy): Bacteria > Planctomycetota > Planctomycetia > Pirellulales > UBA1268 > QWPN01. The sequence goes on from JBBAVQ010000077.1 coordinate 3,757, forward strand.
TCCCGGGCTGCAGACCCTCGGCGGATCCGGCACGGTCGTCGGGGCGCTGGTGGTCGCCGATGGTGCCGCCATCGCACCGGGCTCGAGCCCCGGCACGCTCACGGTGGCGGGCGGCGTCACGCTCGGGGCCTCGGGCCGCTACCAGTGGCAGCTCCTCGACGCGTCGGGCACGGTGGGCAGCGGCTGGGACTGCCTCCGGGTTGACGGCCGGATCGACCTTGCAGCCGACGCGGCACACCCGTTCGCCATCGACCTCTGGACCCTCGCGGGCACCAACCCCGACGTGTCCGGCACCGCGCGAAACTTCGACGCCACGCGGGATGCGACCTGGACGATCGCGACGGCGAGCCGCGGGATCACCGGCTTCGTGGCCGACCGGTTCGTCGTGCACACGTCGGCCACGAACGGCACGGGTGGATTTCGCAACCCGCTCGACGGGGGCACCTTCAGTCTCGCCGTCTCCGGATCGACGGACCTGAACCTCGTGTTCACGCCGCGGTCGTCGGCGGGGATCACGATCGACGTCGCCAGCGGCACCCAGTCGCAGGCCGCAGCCGGCTATCCGCTCCTCACGGGCACGACGCCGCTGACGAAGACCGGGGCTGGAACGCTCGTCATGGATGCCGCCAACACCCTGTCGGGCAGCACGACGATCGCGGCGGGGACGCTCGCGCTCGCCGACCCCGCAGCCCTGGCCGCGAGCCTCGTCAGGCCCTTGGCAGGCGGCACGTTGGCGGTGGCGGCCAGCATCGCGACGACGGTTGGCGGGCTCGACCCGAACGCGGGCGGGCTCACCGACGTGGCCCGCGGCGCCATCACCGTGGCGGGCGGCCTCTCCGCCGCCGATCTCGTGACGGCGATCGTCGGCGGCATGGGGGACGGCTCCTGGAACGGCACGAGCGGCATCACATCGTCGGCTGCTGCGGCGGCGGTCGTCGCAAACGTCCCGCGGAGCGTCGGCTGGCTCGACAACAGTGACGGCTCCGTTCGGTTCTCGTTCGCCGCCCCGAGCGACACCAATCTCGACTGGCAGGTGGACGTGCTGGACGCCGCCAACTTCCTGGCGGGAGGCCGGTTCGACACGGGGCTGCTGGCAACTTGGAACCAAGGCGACTTCACGTACGACGGCGTCGTCGACATCCTCGATGCCGCGTCCTTCCTATCCGTCGGGCTCTTCGACGCCGGCCCCTACGACGGGCAGCCGCAGGTGACCGCCGTGCCGGAGCCGGGCCTCGTGCCGTTGGTCGCCGTCGGGATGCTCGTCCTTCACGGTGCGAGAGGGTCTCAACGCCGCTCTCGACCAGCCTGACGGTTCCCACGTATCCGTCAGTTACCCGTCGCGGACGCCGCGGCGGCGCCAGTAGTTGGCCAGCAGCGATCCCGAGATGTTCATCCAGGGGATGAAGACCGCCGCCGCGAGGCCCACGGTGTCGATCTTGCCCATCTCGTTGGCCAGGCCCGAGGCCATGCCGCCGTTCTGGATGCCCACCTCCATCGCGATCGTCCGCGATGACCGCTCGTCTACCCGCGAGAGCTTGCAGATCGCGTAGCCGAGCGCGAGTCCGACGACGTTGTGCAGCACCGACGCGATGAACAACTCCGCGCCGAGGTCCATCAGCTGGCCCCTTCCCTTCGCGATCGTGATCAGCGTCACGAACAGGATGCCGAACATGGCCGCCGCCGGCATCCACCGCTCCACACCCGGCCAGACCCGCCAGAGGGCGTGGTAGCCGATGCCCACGAGCACCGCGCCGGCACAGTAGATCGCCAGGAGCGCTGGCCGCGTCGGCTCGCCGGCGTTCGTGAGCGGCAGCGACCAGAGCCCCGCCAGCCACGTGCCCAGGGCCGCCCCGAGGCCGAGCAGGCAGCTGGTGGTGAGCGTGCGGCGGGCCGCCGCCGGAGCATGCCGCAGCCAGTCGTGGAGAAGGGCCGCCCCCACCGGCACGATCACGATCTTGATGATGTCCATCATCATCCCGACCACGTCGATCGCGGTCCACCGCCCCGCCAGCAGCCACATCCAGAAGGGCGTGGTGAGCGGCGCCGTCACCGTGCCGATGGCGGTGAGCGTGAGCGAGAGCGGCAGATTGGCCTCCGCGATGTACGACATCACGTTCGATGCCAGGCCGCTGGAGCAGGCGCCGATCAGCACCACGCCCGCCGCGATCTCCGGCGGCATCCCCATCGCCTTCGCGATCCCCCAGCCCACCACCGGCATCACGCTGAACTGGAGCAGGATCCCGATGATCACGGGATAGCTCATGTTCTTCATCGACTTCAGCTCCGCGATCGTCATCTGGGTGCCCATGCCGAACATCACCAGCTGGATCATCGCCGTGAGCAGGTGCTTGTTCTTCATGTCGAGGCCGCCGAGGCTGAGGCAGCGATCCGGGTAGAGCATCCCGAGCACCGCCGTGACCAGCACCCAGACCGTGAACTGGTAGGTGACGAGCGCGGGGATCGCTCGACAGCCGATGGCTGCGCTGATGCTCGCGACCACGGCTGCCGGATGCCAGACGTCGGGGCGGCCGATCGCCCAGCCGCCGGCGGCGAACATGGCGGCCACGGCCGCGACCGCGAGGCCTGCACGCGGCAGCATTTTCAACAGGTCTGACACGACGACTCCTTGGGGCTGCTCGCCGCCGCGGCGAGACGTTCGGCGAGCCAGTCGATGGCCAGCGGCGGGCTCGCCAGGATCGGCGGCCGACCTGGATTCGCCGGCAGCGTATCGACGACACGGGCTCGGGAGCCGAGCGGGGCGACGGCGGCGGATGGAGCGGGCATGGTGGGCTCGCTGGGACGGCGACCCGCGGATTGTACGGTGCCGACCCGGCAGGCGTATGCTGCCAGTGGGGCGTCGCGATCGCGACGCCATTCATTCGGATGATCGTCGCATGTGCCGCCGTGTCGTCGTGCTGCTGCTCCCGGTGGTGATGGCTGTCGTGGTGGGCCGCGGGGCCGCCGCGGAAACGACGCTTCGCGTCCTCTCCTACAACATCCATCACGGCCGGGGCACCGATGGCGTGGTGAACCTCGAGCGGATCGCGGGCGTGATCCGCGGCTGCGGGGCCGATGTCGCCATGCTTCAGGAGGTGGACGATCGCACCGACCGCACGGGTCGGATCGATCAGACCTCAGAACTGGCACGGCTCACCGGCCTGCACGCGGAGTTTGGCCGGCAGATCGACTATCAGGGAGGCCGCTACGGCCAGGCGATCCTCTCCCGCACACCGCTGCAGGAGCCGCGGGTTCACGTGCTTCCCGGCGAGCCCGACCGCGAGACACGGATCGCCTTCGCCGTCCGCACAGAGGTCGCGGGGCAGCCGCTCGTGATCGTGGGCACGCACCTCCATCATCGCGATCCGGCGGCGCGGCTGGAGCAGGCGCGGGCGATCGAGGCGCTCGATCTCGGCGCCGGGCCGGCGATCCTCGGCGGCGATCTCAATGCGGTGCCGGGGAGCGAGCCGCTCGCCGCGCTCCTGGCGAGGTGGCGATCGACGACCACCGAGCCGCAGCCGACGTTTCCGGCGGGCAGCCCCACGCGGCAGATCGACTTCATCCTCTACCGGGCTTTCGGCGTGTTGGAGTCCGGGGAGGTGCGGGTGCTCGACGAGCCGGTGGCGTCGGACCATCGGCCGATCCTCGCGGAGTTTCGGCTTCGCTGACGGCGTGACGCTTCCTGGAGGGGAAGCCCAAGCGCGTGAGCGATGGGGATGGTGCACCAGGTCCGGCGTGGGGCAGCCGTACGCCTTACGGCGTTACGCTTCCTGGAGGGGAGGCCCAAGCGCGTGAGCGATGGGGATGGTGCACCAGGTCCAGCGTGGGGCAGCCGTACGCCTTACGGCGTTACGCTTCCTGGAGGGGAGGCACTAGCGTGCCACGCACGATGGCTCGATCACCTCGAGCGTGCCCGCGTCGGCGTCGAGCGTCACCAGGGCGCCGAGCGGCAGCGTGACGTTATCGCGGACGTGGCCGCAGGGAAAGTCGGCCACCACCGGGCAGCCGAGCGCCCGGCAGTACTCGAGCACCACCTCGCGCTGTTCCCGCTCGTCGGCTTCCTTCTTGTCACCATCATAGTCGTCGCAGGTGAACCGGCCTATCACCACGCCAGCGACGCCGTCGAGCACGCCCGCCAGCCGCAGCTGCGAGAGGAGCCGATCCACGCGATAGGGCCGCTCGTTGACGTCTTCGAGAAACAGCACGCAGCCCTTGGCGTCGATCGCGTAGGGTGTGCCGATCGTAGCCGCGATCAGCGAGAGATTGCCCCCCACGAGCCGCCCGGTGCACGTGCCCCCGGTGATCGTCGTCACCCGCTGGCCGTCGGGCATCGGGATCATGCGTCGCGGCGCCGCGGGCTCAAGCAGGAGCATGTCGCGGAACGACCGCTCGGCGAATGACGGATCTTCACCCACGGCCTTCACGCTGCTCGCCATCGGCGCGTGGAACGTGATCACGCGGGCGCGACTGCCCACGGCCACGTGGAGCGCGGTGACGTCGGAGTATCCGGCGATCACCTTCGGGTCGCGGCGGAGGGCGTCGTAGTCGATGCGGTCGAGAATTCGCGTCAGGCCGAAGCCGCCACGGAGCACGAAGATGCCGCGGATCGCAGGGTCGCGAATCGCGCGGTCGATCTCCGCGGCCCGCTCGTCGTCGGTGCCGGCGAGATAGCGGTGGCGGCGGTCGTGGATCTCGGGCTCGATGATGACCCGGAAGCCGGCCGCCGTGAACGAGTCGGCGAAGCGGCGGGCGTCGTCTTCCTCGCAGATGCCGCAGGGGGCGACCAGCGCCACGGTGTCCCCTGCCGAGAGAGCCGGTGGCGCCAGCCACGGCAGGTCGTCCGCGGCGCATGCCGACGAAACCGCCATCGCCAGCGGGATCAGCGCGACGCCGAGAAGCCTCACGACCGCCCGCTCGTCGTTCCGGTCAGGCCGTGGCGCCGGCGGGCCAGCCGCCACGCCATGGCAAGGCTCACGATCCCGACGGCCGCGGTCGATGCCGGCTCTGGAACCGCCGCGATCGCGCCCGCTCCGGCAGGAGCCGGCAGGTAGTTGCCGGCGTCGAACAATCCGGTGCCCAGGAAGTCGGCGACGTCGAGGATGTCCACCATGCCGTCGTAGCCGAAGTCGCCCTGGCTCCAGACGGCCAACTCGCCGGAGTCAAACTTCCCGGAACTCAGGAAGTTGGCGACGTCGAGAATGTCGATCTGCCCGTCGATGTTGGTGTCGCCCTGGGCTGCAAACGCGACGGACAGCGCCCCCGATCCATCGTCGATCCAGCCCACGGCCCGCGGCGACGTGCCGGCAGCCATCGCCGTCGCTGCGACCGACGAGGTGATCCCGGTCGAACCGGTCCAGACGGCGGCGGGATTGCCGTCGCGGCCGGCCAGGAGGTCGGCGACGAGGTTGGCGGCGGAGATGCCGCCGGCGGCCACGTCGATCCGTCCGTAGCCGAGATCGACCCTGCCACCGGTCGCTGACTCGTCCACCACGAGGCTCGCGACGCTGACCCCGGTGAAGGCCGACCCCGACATGATCATCGTGCCGCCCAGCGTCACCTCGAGGGCCGGAGTGCCGGCGAGGTTGCCGGCGTTGACGATGAACTGCCTGACGCCGATGTCGCGGTCCACGGTGAGCGTGGCACCGGCGGCGGACACCGTGCCACCGTTGAGGATCAGTCGCGTGCTGATCATGCCGAGCGAGGGGTCGATCTCGAGCGTTCCTCCCGGCACGACGCTCACCGGACTCTGCGCCAGTGCCATCTGGTTGCCGAGCCGGAGCGTGCCGGCCTGAACGACGCTCGTGCCGGAGACGGTGTTGGCATTGGCGAGCACGAGCGTGCCTTGGCCGAGTTTGGTGACGCCACGGGTACCGCGAATCAGCGACTCGATCCGGGCGGATGCGCCGTCAGCCACCGTGACCTGCGCGATGGCGTTGGTGTTGAAGCTCACGCCCGTACCCGGATCGTACGACCCGAGGATCAGCGTGCCGCTCGAGATGGTGTAGCCGTCGGTCAGGAACTCGAGCCCCGCCCCCGACGTCACCTGCGTGCCGATGGTGACGGTGCCTGCCGTGCCTTGAAACTTCGCGGGGAGCGACCAGTCCCAGGTCGTGGGCGTGGTGCCCGTGCCAATCCACTGCGTGCCGAGGTTCGACCACGAGCCCGCCCCGCCGGTGGTCGCGCCATCGGCCGTCCAGGTCAACTGCGTGGCAGGGGCGCCGGCGACCGACACCCGAACGTTGTCGTAGACGCTGAAGATCGACGTCCCGGCAACGGATGCGAAGAGATCCATGTAACCGAGCATGATGTTGCCGCTGCCGCTGGTCGTCGGCGTGCGGGCCCATGTCTGGCCGTTGACCTGAAACAGGGCCGTACCCGAATACGACGTCACGGCGACATTCAGCCACTGGTTGGCTGGCATCGCCGCCGTGCTCGTGAGATACGGCTGATAGGCGAACATGTACGGGTTGACGTCTTCGACTTGCACGAACAGGTTGTTGCGGGCGTAGCCCGCCGCGGTTCCGTAAACCTCGAGACCGTTGGCATAGGTGCGGAGATCACGCGAGGCGCCGGCATCGCCGCTCATCGCGTAGTCGAAGCCGTTGGGGCTGGGGCCAACCGAAGGGATCGTGCCGCTGCCCGCCGTCGGCGTCTGGATGGCGGTCGACGTGTGATTGAGGCCGAAGACGCCGTGTTCCGTCGTCGCCGCTGTACCAACCACGTTGAACCAGAGATTGAACGACAGCGTCTGGTTGCCGGTGAAGTTCTCCCCGTTGGGAAACGCCGTGATGGCGCTGATCGCCCCGGTCGGGCCCGTGTTGGTGTCAAACCGCAGCCCGGTTGAGCCTGTACCGCCCGGGGCCGTGGGGATGCCCGCGGCCGCGTAGTCGTAGGCGAAGTTCGCGAGGCTCGTTCCCCCGGCCTGCGACGTCGTCCACCGGGAGGCGGCGGTGCCGTCGTCGAAGTTCTCGGTGTAGAGCACCTGGGCGGAGGACACGCCAACCAGGAAGGTGGCCACGAGCCCCGCGGCGAAGAATGACATCAGTGACCGGGCGTGCATGGTGAGCCTCCTGAGTGAACCGCGATGAACCTCAAACCGCCGGCATCCAGTTGCGCCGGGGTTTCAATCGACATGTCGGCGTCGCCGCCACCGCCCGACGAGCGGCATCGCCCCCGCGGCGGCTGCGGCGAGCAGCCCCAGCGTGGTCGGCTCGGGCACGACTTCGACCGAGTAACTCGACACGAGTCCGAACACGAGGCTCGGCGTGCCGGCCACGCTGCTCGTGGGGTCGAAGTAGGTCAGCGACGTCGCCCCGTCGAGCGCGAGGGCCGTGCCAGAGAGCCTGGCGATCGGCGTGGTGTCGATCGACCAGGTGACGGTGGTGCCCGTTCGCTCGATCTTGAACTCTCGCCAGGCCATGCCCGCGATCCCGTTGGTGATCGTGCCGGTCAGGAGCGTCTGGT
>JBBAVQ010000078.1:0-3300 GCA_040397625.1 Pirellulales bacterium
CCCGTAGCACAGGTTTTCAACCTGTGCACATCCCCTCACGCCGAACGCCGCTCGGCGGCGGCGTCGAGCACCGGCAGGCGGATCGTCATCGCCGTGCCCCGGCCGGGGGCGCTCTCCACGCGAATCCGTCCGCGGTGGGCCTCGACGATCTCGCGGCAGGAGGCGAGCCCCATGCCACTGCCTCCCTTGCCGGTCTCGTCGGGGCCCGCCTTCGTGGTGAAGTGGGGCTCGAAGATCCGCCGCATCACGTCAGGCGCCATGCCGCTGCCGGTGTCGCGGACCATCACGTCCACGAACCCGCTCGCCTCGTCGTGCGAAAGCCGGAGGATCAGCCGGCCCCCGGTCGGCATCGCCTGCCGGGCGTTGACCATCAGGTTGAGGAGCACCTGCTGCAGCTGGGCGGGGTTGGCCGACACGCGGGGGACCGGGGCAAACTCCCGCTCCACCTGCACCCGGTATTTCATCATTTCCCGCTCGAGCAGCACGAGCGCGTCTTCCACGAGCACGGTCAGGTCCACCGGCTCGAACCGCGTGGAGCGATTTCGCGACATCGAGAGCACGCTAGCCGTGATTTTCGCCGCCCGCGTGCCCGCCGAGAGGATTCGCTCCAGCGCCTTGTCGCGGGTGGCCTGATCGCGGTGCCGCAGGCCCATGCGGGCGTAGTTGAGGATCGTGGTGAGGGCGTTGTTGAACTCGTGGGTGGTGGTGCCGAGCAGTTCGCCGAGGCTCCCCTGCTTGCGGGCGTCGAGGAGCTGGCCGCGGAGGGTGGCGAGTTCCGCGGCGTGGCGGGCCCGCGTCGCCTCGAGTTCCCGGCGGAGGCGGGCAGCCTCGGCATCGACGGCGGGCTGAGCCGCACGGGGCTGGGGCAGGGGGGCTGCGGGCGGCGGAGCCTCGCGGCCAGCCGCGGGACGGACGACGATGAGCCCGCGACAGGAAGGCTCCGCCTCCCGTTCGCCGGTCTGGTCTCCGCTCTGATTGCCCTCGGTCATCGATGATTCCGCCTGGGCCGGCCTGGCCGGCAAGGTCTCCGCATCGAGCAGGCTCGGGGTGACCGGGAGCCCTTTCCCCGTCTTCCCCGCCCAAATCTCGACCCCGTAAGGACTTGCATCCTCTTGGCTGGTATCGTCGGTCGTCCGCAGAGGCCTATACAATTGCGGTGGTTGATCCATTCGGGTTTCTCGACCGTTCAAGGTTCCGTAGTCCGCCCGGCGAGCCTCTCACGATTCAGGAACCCATGACACCCTCCAATCGCCCCCGCCGCCCGGCCGGCCACTCCGGCATGACGCTGATCGAGTTGCTCGTGGTGATTTCCATCATCGGGCTCATGCTCGGCATGCTCCTCCCCGCCGTGCAGAGCGTTCGGGAGGGGGCCCGTCGCACGCAGTGCAAGAGCAACCTCAAGCAGGTTGGCTTGGCGATGACGATGTTCATGGACCGCAAGACGAAGGGTCGGTTTCCGGTGGCGGCACAAGTGCCAAGCGCCGAGATTCTGCTGCGCTGGCCGTCCGAGCCGATTCGGCCGAGCATCGCCTCGGCCCTGGGCCCCTACATGGAAAACAGCCGCGCGGCCTTCCGCTGCCCGTCCGACAGCGTGTATTTCGAACGGGATTCCGGCTCCGCGTATGGGCAGGAGATCCAGCAGAAGCTCGCCCAGATCCCCACGGCCCAGCGGCCCGCGGAATACAAGGATGTGCCCTACGAGGGCACGAGCTACGAGTATCCGACCCGCCGGCTGCTGGTCACGACCGGAACCGAGAGCGGCATGAAGGGGAAGACCCGCGAAGAGGCACTGACCTCGAGCCGCAGCGGCAGCAATCTGGCATCATCGAAGCTCTGGGTGCTCTATGAGCTTGGGCCCTTCCACATGACCGGATTTGCGGGCCTGTTCAACTCCGATGACGTCGTGGCCAACCAAACGGACGATCCGAACTGGTCGCCCCCCGAGGGATCGCGAAACTTCCTCTATTTCGACGGCCACGTCGACAACCTCTGACCCGGGTCGCAGATGATCGTCCTGTTCACATGCGTCGCACGTGCGAGCCGACCGGCCGTGAGTCCGCGGGCGAATCTGGCTGGAGGCGGCGTCGGTTGGCGGTTCGCCCCACGCCTGACGGCGTTGGGCTTGGACGGTGGCCGTATGAACTCTCTTTCTGCCCGTCTTTTCATGATTCGGAGATCTTTCCCATGAGCACTGCAGCAGTTCGTTCCTCGAGGGCTGCGCGGGGAGCGTCCCGCGACGACGAAAAGCCGGCCTGGGGATTTTGGCTGGCCGTGCTGGCGGGGATTGCCGTGCTGGCGGTGCTCGTCGCCTGGTTCTTCGGGTGGATCAGCTTCGGCACCGATCCGCGGGTCGCCGAGATCCAGAAGATGCAGGAGGAGGCCCGCACGCAGTTTGCCGAGGGAGGAGGCCCGCGAACCGTGGCCGAGGCGACGGCGGCCGTCACTGCGATGAACACGATTCGCGCGAAGGTCGATGCGCTCCCGCCGCACCTCCGACCGCAGGTCGAGCGGCAGGGGAGTTCCGTGTTTCGCTCCGCCATGCGGGCGCGGATCGACTCCTACTTCACGGCACCGCCCGAAAAGCGAAAGGCGGAACTCGACCGGCAGATCGACCAGGAGGAGATGATGCGGAAGGCCTTCGAGGCCGGCCGCGCGGTCGCCGGCATGTTTGGCGGAGGTCAGAGCGGCGGTCAGCAAGCGAGCCAGGGCGGTGCGGGGCAAGGCGGTGCCGCGCAGGGCGGCCAGCAGGCGGGTGGCGGACGGCCGAGCGGTGGCCCTCCGCAGGGCGGCTCCGAGGAGGATCGCAATCGCTGGCGAAAATCAATGATCGATTCCACGACACCCGAGCAGCGGTCGCGGTATGTGGAATATCGGCGAGCGATGGACGAGCGGCGCGAGCAGCGCGGGCTGCCGACCTGGGGTCGGTAGTCCGGTGGCTGACACGCTCGGCCTACTCGAGGAGGCCCGGCAACTCGCCAAAGACCTCGGCTATCGAGTCCGCGAGGAAGCCCTCGGCGACCTGCCCGGCGGGCCGTGCACCGTTGGCGGAGTCCGGCACGTGATCCTCAATCTCGAGCACACCGCCGCCGAACGTCTCGACCGGCTGCTGTCGGCGATCGGTGGTGATCCGGGAGTTGCCGCCGAGCCGAAGAGCCGGCTGCTCGAGGCGCGGCTCAAGAAAATCGCCCGCGGTGAGGCGGCCGACTGATCTGGACGCGGCGTCCGGTGGCCATTCGCCCCACGCCTCACGGCGTTGGGCTTGGACGTTGCATGGCAAGGAGCACAGGTTTTCAACCTGTG
>JBBAVQ010000078.1:3400-11109 GCA_040397625.1 Pirellulales bacterium
AGCACAGGTTTTCAACCTGTGGCCAGCTCGCCCCGACGACCGCGCGATCCTCAGCGGCCTCGATACAGCCCATGGGCCGCGATGAAGGCCTCGACGGCGCGGGGCGTGCGAAAGCGGATGCTCTGGCCGGCCGCGACTGCGGCGCGGAGGCTGCTGGCGCGGATGCCGATCGCCGGCATCCTCACCCGCGAATCAATCACGCGGGCGGCGCGATCGGGCCCGAGCAGGTCGGCGAGCGCCGGATCGCAAACGACCTCGGCCACGTCGTCGAGGCCCTCGCGCTCAACCGCCACCACCTCCCAGCCTTCCAGGATCGCCCGCGGCTCCCGCCAGGTCGGGAGCTGCGCGAGGCTGTCGGGCCCCAGCAGCAGCACGAGCGTGTCGTGCGGGTGCCGGCTCGCCAGGTCGCCAAGCGTGTCGATCGTGTAGCTCACGCCGCCACGGTCGAGTTCCACGGTCGACACCCCGAAGGCATCGTGGCCGCCGATCGCCAGCGTCAGCATCGTCACGCGGTCGGCCGCGTCGGCGAGCCGCCGCTCCTGCTTGTGCGGAGGCACGGCCGCCGGCACGAAGAGCACCCGGTCGAGCCCGGCTTGCTCGCGGCAGCATTCCGCCGCGAGCAGGTGGCCGAGGTGCACCGGGTCGAAACTGCCGCCATACACACCGATCCGCATCGTCGCCTCCGTCCGTCGCCCTCGCCGACCCCGGCCGATAGACCGGGCGGCCGCCGGGCGGGTCTACTCGGGGTTATGTCGCAGCAGCATACGTCCCAACGTGAACTCTTCGAGAGCCGTCCCCAGTGGGACGAGGACGATGCCCGTCGCGGCACGATCGCCACCGTCGTTCTGCCCGAGGGGGTGGAGAAGCCGCTCGACTACCTCGTGCCGGAGTCGCTCGCCGCCGACGTCGAGCCGGGCCGCCGCGTACGGGTGCCCCTCGGCCGGGCCAACCGCGAGACGCTCGCCTACTGCGTGGCGGTGCGGCACGGCGACCTGCCGCAGGCGCCGCTGAAGAGCGTCGTCGCCGTGGAAGACGCCAAGCCGCTGCTCTCCGCGCGGATGATCGAACTCACCAAGTGGATGGCCGACCGCTGGATGGCCCGCTGGGGCGAGGTGCTGGAGGCGGTGCTGCCGGCGGGGGTGCGGCTACGAAACCGCGTCAGGCTCTCGCCGCTCTTGATGGCGACGGGTGCCGAGCCGCCTCGGAAGCCCACGCCGGCGCAGGTGAAGGTGCTCGCCGCTGCGACCGAGCCCAAGACCGCCGACCAGCTCGCCGCGGCCAGCGGCGCCAGCCGCGCGGTGGTGCAGCGGCTGCTGAAGCTCGGCCTGCTCGCCGAGGCGGGCGCCGTGGAGAGGCCCGGTCGTGCCAAGGCGGAGCGGCCGGCGATCATCCACGACCGGCCGGCGGAGCTCTCGCCCGCGCAGGCGAGCAGCCTGGCTTCGATCAAAGACGCGATGGCCGCGAAGCGGCACGAGACGATCGTGCTCTTTGGCGTGACAGGGAGCGGCAAGACGGAGGTGTATCTGCAGGCGGTCGAGGAGACCGTGTCGTATGGACGGCAGGCGATCGTGCTCGTGCCCGAGATCAGCCTCACGCCCCAGACGTGCGACCGGTTTCGGGCCCGGTTTGGCACGGTGGCCGTGCTCCACAGCCATCTCACGGCGGCCGAGCGACACGCCCAGTGGCGGGAGATCGCCTCGGGCCGGGTGAACGTGGTGGTGGGCGCGCGGTCGGCGATCTTCGCCCCCACGCCGCGGCTCGGGTTGATCGTGATCGACGAGGAGCATGAGAGCTCGTTCAAGCAGGCGACGGCGCCCCGCTACCATGCCCGCGACGTGGCCGAGTGGATCGCAAAGGCCGAGGGAGTGCCGCTGGTGCTCGGCTCGGCCACGCCGGCGCTCGAGACCTTCGCCCGCTGTCTCTCGGGCGAGTGGACGATGTGCCGCCTCGCCGATCGCGTCGGAGGCGGGCAGCTGCCCGCGGTGATCACGGTCGATCTCCGCGAGCGGGGCAGCCGGTCTCGTGGAGCGGTGAGCCCGCGGCTGGCCGCCGGCATCCGCTGGGCGCTCGATGCCGGGGGCCAGGTGATGCTGCTGCTCAACCGCCGCGGCTTCGCCACGCACGTCCAATGCCGGGCCTGCGGCCACACGGCCCGCTGCGACCAGTGCGACCTCGCCCTCACGCTCCACCAGCCGGGTAACCGCGGCATCTGCCATGGCTGCGGACTCGTCTCGCGGCTGCCGACTGACTGTCCCGACTGCCACGCACCCGGCCTCGTCCACTCCGGCACCGGAACGCAGCGGCTGGAGGAGCAGGTGCGGGCCTCGTTTCCCGACGCGGCGGTGGCGCGGATGGACACCGACACCATGCGGACCCGCGGCAGCCACGAGCGGACGCTCGACGCCTTTCGCAACCGGCAGATCGACATCCTGGTGGGCACGCAGATGATCGCGAAGGGGCTCGACTTCCCGAACGTGATGCTCGTGGGCGTGGTCAACGCCGACGCGGCGCTGCACCTCGCCGACTTCCGCGCTGCGGAGCGCACCTGCCAGCTCGTCACGCAGGTGGCGGGCCGCAGCGGCCGCGGGCCGCTCGGCGGCCGCGTGGTCGTGCAGACGAGCACGCCCGACCATCCCGCGATCCGCGCCGCCGCGACCCACGACTACGAGGCGTTTGTCCGCAATGAACTGCCCGCCCGCGAAGCCCTCCTCTATCCGCCCTACGGCAGCATCGTGCGGATGGTGGTTCGCAGCATCGACGACCGGGCGGCGGCTGACTGGACGGGGCACCTGGTCGAGCGGCTGCGGCGGGCGGCCGACGGGATGCCGGAGATTCGCGTGCTGGGGCCCGCCCCGGCGCCGATCGCCCGGCTTCGCGACCGCTTTCGTTGGCACCTTCAGGTACACGGCCCTGCCGGCGACACCCTGCGGGCGATCGTGGCCCGGGCCACCGCCGGCCTCAAGACGCCCGACAACGTGGCCTGGATCGTCGACGTCGACCCCGTGGATATGCTGTAGCGTGCCATGGCCTATCGATCGATCACTGACATCCTGGGCGAGACGAGCCTGGAGCGGAAATGCCGCTTCCTGTTCGGGCTCTGCCTGTTCCTGCTGATCGCGGGCAGCTTCTGGTGGTATGGCAGCCGCACCGAGAAGCTCGTCTACGCGACCACGCGGAGCACCGGCAGGCATCTCGTTGACGCCATCATGCTCCAGTACCACTGGAAGACGCTCGAGAAGGAGCAGCAGTACACGAGCCTGATCGAGACGCTCGGCCGCACCCTCCAAAACCAGCCCTACAGCTGGCGGCTCCTCGACCCCGATGCCACGCCCGAGGAGCGGGCCGGCTACAAGCGGCTCGACGCGGCGGTGCTCGACTACTTTCGCGATCGGCCGGCGGCCGAGCCGGCGATCGGCCCCAGCGGCGCCCCGGTGGCGGAGTATCGCGAGTTTCGCACCGAAGACGCCTCCGAATACCACTACTACCAGCCGGTGCGGGCGAAGAAGAGCTGCCTCGTCTGCCATCAGGTTCACGGGATGATCGGCGACCCGCCCGCGGGCTTCGACGACAAGGTCCATCCGCGGCAGGCCGAGAACGACCTGATGGCCGTGGTGAAGGTGGTGATGCCCGACGCCGCCACCCGCAAGGCGATCAACTGGAACCGCGCGATCCTGCTGGCGACCGCCATCATGACGGTCTTCCTGGCGATGCTCGTGGCCTATGCCATCGTGCGGTATGTGATCGTCAAGCCGCTCGATCACCTGCGGAACGTGAGCGAGGAGATCCGCCGCGGCAACCTCGACGCCCGTGCCGACATCCACACGGCCGACGAGTTCGAGGAACTCGGTCTGGCCTTCAACCGCATGCTTCGTGGGCTGATCGACTCGCAGGAGGAGCTGCGAAAGACCAACGGCGCGCTCGACGGCAAGGTTGACGAGCTCGCCCAGGCCAATCTCAACCTCTACGAGATGAACCGGCTCAAGGGAGATTTTCTGGCGACCATGAGCCACGAGCTGCGCACGCCACTCAACAGCATCATCGGCTTCTCCGACGTGCTCAGTTCGATCGAGTCGCTCGACCCGAAGCAGAAGCGCTACGTGGAGAATATTCGCACCTCCGGCCGGATGCTCCTGGAGATGATCAACGACATTCTGGACTTGGCGAAGATCGAGGCCGGCAAGATGGAGGTCCGGCCGACGGTGTTTGCCGTGGAGTCGGTGGTGTCGGCCCAGTGCGATATGGTCCGGCCGCTGGCCGAGCGAAAGCGGATCGACCTGTTGCACGACGTGGGGCCGGGCCTCGACGCGGTGGAGCAGGACCAGGCGAAGGTGCAGCAGATCCTCGCCAACCTCCTCTCCAACGCGGTGAAGTTCACGCCCGACGGCGGCCGCGTGGATGTGATCGGCCGCCTCGATGAGTCGGACGAGGGGCCAGCCAAGGCGTTTCTGATCGAGGTGGTGGACACGGGCGTTGGCATCGCGGAGGAGGAGCGGCAGACGATCTTCGAGAAGTTCCGGCAGGGGCACGTCTTCCAGGGAGACGACGCGATGACTCGCGAGTTTTCTGGCACCGGGCTCGGCCTCTCGATCGTCCGCGAGCTCTGCCGGCTGCTCGGCGGCGACGTCTCGGTGGAGAGCCAGCTCGGGCGGGGAAGCCGGTTCACGATCCGCCTGCCGCTGCGGCTGTCGGCCGGTGGCGACGGGGCGGCATCGCTCGAAGTGGGTGGCGTGCGGGAAGTGGCCTGAGCGGACGGCAGCTGAAGCGAGGGAGGCGGCGACGATGGCGAAGGAACGCGACGAGGCCGAGGTGGTGCTCTTCACCGATGGCGCCTGCAGCGGCAATCCGGGCCCGGGCGGCTGGGCCTACATCCTCCGGCATCCGGGCACCGGCCGGGAGACGCAGGATTCCGGCGCCGAACCTGCCACGACGAACAATCGCATGGAACTGACGGCCGTCGTCGAAGGGCTCAAGCAGCTCAAGCGGCCGACGGTCGTGGAGCTCGTCACCGACAGCAAGTATGTGGGCACGGGGCTTTCCGAGTGGCTGCCCCGCTGGAAGCAGCAGGGCTGGAAGCGCAAGGAGAAGGGGAGGCTCGTGCCGGTGAAGAACGAAGACGTCTGGCGCGAGCTTGATCGGCTGGCTTCCGCGCACACGATCCGGTTTACGTACGTGGCGGGGCACTCGGGCCACGCGGAAAACGAGGAGTGCGACCGGCTCGCGGTGGAGGCGTATAAGGAGCTGCAGCGAAACGGCATGTAGAGCAGGTTTTCAACCTGCGGTGCAGGAATGTTCAGGCCGAACCTCGGCCCCTAGACTCTCGGGATGGACGTCCCCACGCCAACGGTTCGTGATGCGAGCCTCGCCACCCGCCTCGAGCGGCTGCCGGGGGTGGGAACCGCGCGGGCCGAGAAGCTCGTCAAGCTTGGCTTGGTGACGGTCCGCGACGCCCTGATGCACTTCCCGCGGGAATACCGCGACTTCTCCGGCGCCCATGCCTTCGCCGACCTCCGCGAAGGCGAGCATGCCTCGATCGCCGGCGAGGTGATCGACGCCGGCTCGCGGACGCTCTACTCCGGCCGCACGATGCTCAGCGTGTCGCTCGCCTGCGGCGCCGGCCGGGTGCGGGCGTTGTGGTTCAACATGCCGTTCATGGCGAAGCGGTTCGCCAAGGGGATGAAGGTGGTGATCGCCGGCCAGCCGCGGCTCGCCAGCGGCGTGTGGGAGTTTGCCCATCCCGAGGTCCGCTGGCTCGCGGGGAGCGAGCAGGCCCACGCCTCCGACTGGCTCGCCGTCTATCCGCTCGCGGAGGGCGTGCAGCAGTCGCACGTGCGGCTCGCGGTGGCCGCGGCGCTCGACCATGCCGCGGGCGTCTGCCCCGAGGCGCTTCCCGAGGAAATGCTCGCCGCGAAGGGGCTGCTCTCGATCGAACAGGCGTTTCGCGAGATCCACTGCCCGTCGAGCCACGAGATGATCGACGCGGCGCGGCGGCGGTTTGTCTACCAGGAGCTGCTGATGCTGCAGCTGGCGCTGCGGATGCATCGCAGCCGGCAGCAGCAGGCCAAGGCGGCACCGGCGATCGCGGTCGATGCCCGGCTCGACGCCCGGATCCGGGCGCGGTTTCCGTTTCAGTTCACGCCCGCCCAGCAGCGGGTCTGCGGCGAGATCGCGGCCGACATGGCGCGGGCCGAGCCGATGAACCGGCTCCTCCAGGGGGACGTGGGCAGCGGCAAGACGGCGATCGCGGTCTACGCGATGCTCGCCGCGGTCGGCACGCGGGTGTCGCCCGACTCGGCCGAGCGATTTCAGGCGGCGATCATGGCGCCCACGGAACTCCTCGCCCGGCAGCACCACCAGACGCTCTCGCGGCTGCTTGCCGGGAGTGGCGTCGAGGTCGAGCTGCTCGTCGGCGGTCAGACGGCGAAGCAGCGGGAGGCCGCGATCGCGCGGATCGCCGCCGGCACCGCCGGAATCGTCGTCGGCACGCAGGCCCTGGTGGCCGGAGCCGCCCAGTTCAAGCACCTCGGCCTGGTGGTGATCGATGAGCAGCATCGCTTCGGCGTGCTCCAGCGGGCGGTGCTGCAGCAGGGGCAGGCCGAGCCGCACACGCTGGTGATGACAGCCACGCCGATTCCGCGGACGATCGCCCATGCGGTCTACGGCGACCTCGACGTGTCGGTGCTCGACGAGCCGCCCCCGGGCCGGCAGCCGGTGGCCACCTACCGCGTCGGCCCCGACGACCTCGACCGCTGGTGGGAGTTTGTGCAGAAGAAGCTTGCCGGCGGCCGCCGCGGCTACGTCGTCGTGCCGGCGGTGGAGGAGTCGAAGCGGGATCTCGCCAGCATCTCCTCGGCCTACGAGTCGCTCGCCAACGGCCCGCTGGAGGCGTTTCGGCTCGGGCTCGTGCACGGCAGGCTGAAGGCCAAGGAGAAGGCCGCGGTGATGGAGGACTTCCGTGCGGGCAAACTCGACGTGCTCGTGGCCACCAGCGTGATCGAGGTGGGGATCGACGTGCCCGAGGCGACGATCATGACGATCCTCGACGCCGAGTCGTTCGGCCTGGCACAGCTCCATCAGCTTCGCGGCCGCGTGGCCCGCGGCGCCACGCAGGGCATCTGCGGGGCGGTGACTTCGTCGCAGACCGACCCGCATCCCCGCGTGGACGCCTTCGTGGCCACGACCGACGGCTTTCAGTTGGCTGAGAAAGATCTGCTGCTGCGGGGGCCGGGAGATCTCGTGGGCACGAAGCAGAGCGGGATGCCGCCGCTCTACCTCGCCGACCTGCTCCGCGACGGCACGGTCGTAGCCGAGGCCCGCCGCGACGCGCTCGACCTCTTCCAGCGGGATCCCGACCTCGCTGATCCGGCGCTCGAGCGGCTACGGAAGCTGATCCTCGACCGCTGGGGCGAGACGCTCGGCCTCGGGAAGATCGGCTGATCTTTTCGTGCCGCCCCTCGCCGCTCTCGTAGCACAGGTTTTCTCCTCCCGTAGCACAGGTTTTCAACCTGTGTGTATTCCCGTAGCACAGGTTTTCAACCTGTGCGAGCCTCGTTTGGCATCCATCGCCGTGCCGTCTAAGCCGACCGGCCGTCAGGCCGCGGGCGAACTGCGCTGGGCGCGGCATCTGATGGTGGTTCGCCCCACGCCTCACGGCGTTGGGCTTGTACAAGCCGACCGGCCGTCAGGCCGCGGGCTGCTCGGGCCGCGGGCTG
>JBBAVQ010000079.1:0-5935 GCA_040397625.1 Pirellulales bacterium
CGCTCCGAGAGGCCAGTAGCACAGGTTTTTAACCTGTGCCCAGTTCCGCCAGGCGCTACCGCCGCCGGGCGCTATTGATAGAGCAGGTGCTGGTGCCGGCGCCGGCCAAACTCCTTGAGGCCGTCGCGGGCCGTTTCCAGCACCGCATCGGCCCCCTCGCCCGCGCGGATCGCGTCGAGCGTCGCCTTGTGCAGCAGGAGAAGATCCACCTTCTCGATCTCCCACTTCTCCGGATGGAGCCGCCGGAGGGCGACCGCAATCTCGAGGCCCACGCGAACGGGATCGAGCATCGCCCGGTCGGTGACCGCGATGTTGACGCCACCGCACAGTTCGCCCTTGAACTTGCTCGCGGCCGGCGCGAATCGGATCGGCACGAATGCCACGCCAGGAATCTTTCGGGCGGCCAGTGCGTCGGCGAGCGGCCGGCCGTCGAGCCACGGCGCGCCGAGCACCTCGAACGGTGTGTCGGTGCCGCGGCCCACCGAGAGATTCGTGAACTCGAGCATCCCGATGCCCGGGTAGAGGAAGGCTTCGGTCAGATTTCGCATGTTGGGCGAAGGGTTCATCCACTCCAGGCCGGTGGCGTCGAACGCGTCGGCCCGCCGCCAGCCCTCGCAGGCGACCACGGTGAGGTCGAGGTCGAGCTTCAGGTCGGCCGCAAACATCTTTGCCAGTTCGCCGACCGTCATCCCGTGGCGGAGCGGGATCGGATGGCAGCCAACGAAGGTGCCGCGGCCGTCGTCCACCCGCGGGCCCGCGATCGACACGCCGTCGATCGGATTCGGCCGGTCGAGCACCACGAAGGCCTTCTTGTGCTCGGCAGCGGCCTTCATCGCCTCGAGCATCGTGGACACATACGTGTAGAACCGGCAGCCGATGTCCTGGATGTCGAACACGATCGCATCGACATCGGCGAGCATCTCCGCCGTGGGTCGCTTCGTCTTGCCGTAGAGGCTCTTCACCGGCACGCCCGTCTCCTCGTCCTTGCCGTCCGGCACGTTGGCCTGGTCGAACGTGCCGCTGGCGCCGTGCTCGGGCCCGAAGATCGCCACGAGCTTCACGCCGTCGGCCTTGGCGAGCAGCGTGGCGGTCCGCCGCCGCTCGCGGTCGAGGCCGGTGTGGTTGGTGATCACCGCCACCCGCTTTCCTGCGAGCTGCCGGAAGCTGTCGCGGACGAGGACGTCGATGCCGGTGAGCACGGGCCGGTCGGTGGCGGCCTGCGACACGCCCCGTGGCCCCACGATCGCACCCGCCGCGACGGAGGCGATCCTCGCGATCAGCGGATTGACGAGCCCCTTCCCCTCGGGATGAACGCGGTTTGAGAGGAAGATCACGTAGAGGTCGAGCGCGGGGTCGATCCAGAGGGCCGTGCCGGTGAAGCCGCCATGGCCGAAGGCCGACTCAGTGAGCAGGTCGCCGCGGTTGCTCGACAGCGGGCTCCGCTTGTCCCAGCCGAGGCCGCGCTCGCCGCCGCCGGGGATCGGCCAGCCGCGGGTCATCACGGCGACCGTTTCCGGCGCGAGCACGCGGACGCCGTCGAGGCTGCCCCCGCCGAGCATCATCGTGGCGTAGCGGGCGAGGTCGGTGGCGGTGCCGAAGAGGCCGGCGTGGCCGGCGACGCCGCCGAGTTTCCAGCAGCGGGGGTCGTGAACATCGCCCCGCATCCAGTGGCCGTCGCGCTCCTCCGTGGGCGCGGTGCGGGCCCGCAGCGGCTCCGCCGGCTGATAGCCCGTCTCCGCCATGCCGAGCGGCTCGAATGTGGTGCGCTTCGCGAACGCTGCGACCGACTCCCCCGAGAGCCGCTCGACGAGTTGGCCGAGGACGATGAAGTTGACGTCGGAGTAGATGAACTTCGTGGCCGCGGGATGGAGCGGGGTGAGATTCCAGATCCGCTCGAACGCCGTCACGGGGCCATCGGCGTAGTCGTCGATCGGGTTGTCGGCGATCAGGCCGCTCTGGTGCGTGAGCAGGTCGTGGACGGTGAGCTTCTCCTTACCGTTGGCGGAAAACTCGGGGATGTGCGTCGCGATCGGGTCGGAGAGCCGCAGTTTTCCGTCCTCGACGAGCCGCATGATCGCGGTGGCCGTGGCCACGGGCTTCGTCAGCGAGGCGAGGTCGAAGACCGTGTCGGTGGTCATCGGCTCATCGGCCGGCCGCACCGCCCGCCGTCCGTAGGCCTTGAGCAGCGCGATCCCCTCGCGACGGCCGATGCAGACCACGCAGCCCGGCATCTTCTCCGCGGCGAGCATCTCCTCGACGAGGCCGTCGATCGCTGCGAGGCGGGCGGGGTCGAAGCCCGCGGCGGCGGGATCGAGCCGCGGAAGATCAGCGGCCGTCGCCACGGCCAAGAGACACGCGGCCACGACATACGAGGCGAGGCAGAGCACGCAGCGGGCGATCATCGGGCCACCTCCACGCGGGGGAAGACAAGCGAGGCGGCGAGCCCCACGGCAAACGTGACGGACGACCCGATCAGGGCATACCACGGCCAGGCGACCTTGATGCCATACCCCGGCAGTACGAACTGGACCACGAGCAGCGCGGCGAGGCCGGCTGCGGCGCCCACGAGCGCCGCCCCCTGCCCCACCCGCCGCGTGGTCACGCCGAGCACGAACACGCCGAGCAGCAGGCCCGCGGAGTAGCCCGCGATCGTCAGCGCGCGGCTCACCACCGTGGAATCGACGGCGGCGGCGGCGATTCCCACGGCCACCTGCACGAGGCCAAAGCCGACGGTGAGCCAGCGGGTGACGGCCAACGCGGCCGCCGGCGAGAGCGGTTCGCGGCGGCCTGCAGCCTCCCGGAGCGGCAGCCAGACGTCGTGGATCATCGACGAGGCCGACGCGTTGAGCGAGCTGGCGATCGTGGACATCGCCGCCGCGAGGATCGCCGCCAGCAAGAGGCCGATGAGCCCCGTGTTCGCCGGAAAGTGGTTGACGATGAAGGCGGCGAAGACCTCGTCGGGCCGGGCCGGCGGGGCCTCGCCGCCGAGGCCGTGGAAGGCGGCGAGCAACACGCCGATGCCGAGGAAGAGGGCGAACTGGAGAAACACCACCACGCCGCTGGTGAGCAGCGCCCGGGCGGCGTCGCGCTCGCCGCGGGCGCTGAGGTAGCGCTGCACCATCATGTGGTCGGTGCCGTGCGTGCCGAGGCTGAGCACGGCGCCGCCCACGAGGCCGGCCCAGAACGTGTAGGGATTCGAGGGGTCGAATGAGAAGTCGAACATGCGGAGCTTCTCGTGGGCGGCGGCAAACTCCCACGCGGCCGGCCAGCCGCCGGGGATCCGGGCGAGGATCACGAACACGGCCACGATGCCGCCGAGCACGTAGATCACCAGCTGCAGGCAGTCGTTCCAGGCCACGCTCCGCAGGCCGCCGAACACCGTATAGAGGATCGTGACGGCGCCCATCGCCCCCACGCTCCAGGCCAGCGGCAGGCCGGTAAGCTTCTGAAACACGAGCGCCGCGAGGAACAGCCGCAGGCCGTCGCCGAGGTTTCGCGCCACGAGAAACAGCAGGGCCGCCGCCCGCTGCATCGTCGGGCCAAACCGATCGCGGAGCACCTCGTGGGCGGTGTTGAGCTCGCCTCGGAAGTAGAGCGGCAGCAGGAAGCGGACGATCGCCAGCCGGCCGAGCATGTAGCCCAGCGGGAGCTGCAGAAACCGCATCCCGGCCGGCCCGAAGCTCTCGCCCGGAACGCTGAGCACCGTGGCGGCGCTCGTTTCGGTGGCCACGATCGACCCGAGGATCACCCACCAGGGCAGGTTGCGGTCGCCGAGCAGGTAGGCGTCGAGCGAGCGGATCCGACCCGCCACCAGCAGGCCGACCACCACCGCCGAGCCGAAGTAGCCGACGAGCACCGCGATGTCGATCGGACCGAGGGGGATCGTCATGGGGAGGGAGTGTAGCGGCAGCGGCGGGAGCCGGGCCACTCCCGCGGCAGGTGCAATCGCATTCCGGCGGGCTTCCGGATACTGTGGTGGCATGATGACGACGTCGCTCGCCCGCCTGACCACCGAAGCCATCAACCCCGCCTCGTCGCGGATCGACGAACTCGACGCCGCCGGGATCGTGGCGGTGATGAACGCCGAAGATGCCGAGGTCGCGGCGGCCGTGGCCCGGGAGTCGGCCGCGATCGCGCAGGCGATCGAGATCATCGCCGACCGATTTCGGGGCGGCGGCCGGCTCGTCTACATCGGCGCGGGCACGTCTGGCCGGCTCGGCGTGCTCGACGCCTCCGAGTGTCCGCCCACCTTCGGCACGCCGCCGGAGATGGTGGTGGGCCTGATCGCGGGCGGTCCCCAGGCGCTCACCCGGGCGGTCGAGGGGGCCGAAGACAGCCGCGATCTCGCCGCGGCCGACCTCGCCGCGATCAACCTCTCCGCCCGCGACGTCCTTGTGGGCATCGCCACCAGCGGCCGCACGCCCTACGTGCTCGGCGGGCTTGCCCACGCTCGCAGCGTGGGGGCCTTCGCGATCGGCTTCGCCTGCAACGAGAAGTCGGAGCTCGAGTCGGTGGCCGAACTGATGATCGTGCCCCGCGTGGGCCCGGAGATCGTGACGGGTTCCACGCGGCTCAAGGCTGGCACCGCCACGAAACTGGTGCTCAACATGCTGACCACCGGCGCGATGATCCGGATCGGGAAGACCTACGGCAACCTGATGGTCGATCTCCGTGCCACGAACACGAAGCTCGTGGCACGGACCCGGCGGATCGTGGCCATGCTCACCGGCACGACCGAGGATGAGGCCGAGCGGCTGGTGGCGGCCGCCGACGGTGAACTCAAGACCGCGGTGGTGGCGCAGAAGCGGGGCGTGTCGCCCGCCGAGGCTCGAAAGCTGCTCGCCGCGGCGGACGGTCACCTGCGGAGGGCGATGGGCGGAGACGGCCATGGCGACCGCTGACGCTGAAGGGTGCGGCCTGCTCGTGCTCGGCATCGATGGCGGCGGCTCGAAGTGCGCCGCCGTGCTTGCCCGACAGGCGACGGCCGGCGCTGGCGGCATCGAGATGCTCGGCCGTGGCCGCGGCGGGCCGGCCAATCCCCGCGTGGCAGGCCATGAGGTGGCTCGGGCATCGATCAACGCGGCCATCGCCGGGGCGTTTGCCGACGCAGGGCTCGCGCCGCGGTCCGTGTCGGCCGCCTGCCTGGGGCTCGCGGGCGTGGGGCTGCCGGAGGATCGCGACGCGGTGCTCGCCTGGGCGACGCAGGCGGGAGTCGCCGACCACGTGCGGGTGGTGCCCGACGGATTGCTGCCGTTTGCCGACGCTGCCGCCGAGCCGTGGGGCGTGGTGCTGATCGCCGGCACGGGCTCACTGGCGCTCGCGCGGCCGCGCGGGGCTGCGCTGTCAGCCGAGACGGCCGCCGATCGCTGCGGCGGCTGGGGCCCGCTGCTCGGCGACGAGGGAAGCGGCCATGCGATCGCGCTGGCGGCGCTCAAGGCCGCGATGCGGGCGGCCGACGGCCGCGGCCCCCACACGATCCTGCTGCCGGCCCTGCAGCGCCGGTTTGCGGCAGACCGCGCCGCCGATCTCGTCGGCCGCGTGCACGCTCCGGGCGTGGATCGCCGCGAGATCGCCGACGCGGCCCGCGAGGTGCTTGCCGCGGCGGAGGTGGGCGACGCAGTGGCCGCCGCGATCCTCACCGGCGCAGCGGCCGAACTCGCCGCCCACGTGCGAACGCTCGCGGACCGCAACGCGTTTGCGGCCGGCGTTTACCCGCTGCGGCTCACGGGCGGGTTGCTGGTGGGCAGCGCGACGCTCCGTCGGCTGGTGGTGGAGTCGCTCGTCGCGAGCGGCCATGAGCCGGCCGCGGTGACGGTGGTCGCCGACCCTGCCGCCGCCGCCGCCCGGTTCGCGACGATCGTCGCGGCGGGCCGTTGAAGAGCCCAGAGCCACAGGTCGGGAACGACGTAGCCGCAGGTTTTTAACCTGCGGTCAC
>JBBAVQ010000079.1:6035-11082 GCA_040397625.1 Pirellulales bacterium
GCCCAGAGCCACAGGTCGGGAACGACGTAGCCGCAGGTTTTTAACCTGCGGTCACGCATGGCGAGGCTTGGCTGGTGTGCAGGTTGAAAACCTGCACCTACTTTGCGAGGTCGAGCTTCTTCCAGGCCTTGGCGGCCTTCGCCTTCTCGGCGGCCGCCGGCGAGACGGCGCCATTCTTGAACGTCAGCGACTCGAGCGTCGGCATGGCGGCCAGGGCCTCGATCGCCTTCTCTGTGCAGCCCGTCTCGCGGATCGAGAGCTCCTTGAGGTTGGGAAGCCGGGCGATCACCGCCACCGTGGCGTCGGTCATCTTCGGCACGCTCCAGATGTCGAGCACCTCGAGATCCTTGGCGGCGGCAAGCTGCGCGAGGCCAGCGTCGCCCACCGACGCCAGTTCGTGCAGGTAGAGCCGCTTGAGTGCCGGCAACTCGGCCAGCACGGCGAGGCCCGCGTCGCCCACCTCGGGCAGGTCGCGGAGCGTGAGCCGGGCGAGCTTGTCGAGGGGGGCGAGGGCGAGCACGCCCTCGGTGCCGAAGCCCTGGCAGCGGAAGATCTCGAGCGAGGCGAGGTTTGTCAGGGCGGCGAGGTGCGGGCCCGAGGCATTCGTGATCGCGAAGTCCTGGGCGAGCAGCGAGTCGAGCGCCGGACTGGCGGCGAGCTGGGCCATCCCCTCGTCGGTGACGACCGTGCTGCGGTGCTTGAAGGCCCGCAGTTTCGGCAGCCCTCCGACCACGCCGAGCGTCATGTCGCCCGCCTCCATGTTGCCGCGGAGGTCGAGGGCCTTGAGCTCGCCGAGCTTCGAGAGCCGCCGGGTGTTGAGGTCGTTGAACCGCGTCTGCACGAGCGCGAGCCGTTCCAGCTTCGGCAGCGCCGCGATCGACTTCATCGCCGCACCGGTGAGGTTGGTGTTGCTGGAAAGGTCGAGCTCCACGAGCTCCGGAAACGACGCCGCGATCGTCTCCACGGCGGCGTCGGTGATCCCGCTGTTGGTGATCGCCAGCGACGACAGGCCGGTCAGGCCCGTGAGCTGCGACACCATCGCGTCGTCAAACTCCCGGCAGTTGAGGATCTGGAGTTTTTCGAGGCCGTCGAGCCGGCCGAAGAGCGCGACGTCGTCGGCCGTCACGCCCGAGCCGTCGGCGATCACGATCTCCGTCACCGTGCCCGAAGCATCGACGACGCACGCCGCCCCGGCGCCGACCGCTTCGACGCGGTTTTTCGCCGTGGCCACGTCGGCCGGGTCGGCCGCATGGGCCAGGGCCGCGATGGAAGCCACCACTCCAAAAAGCCCCGAGCGCCAGCGAGGGGATGGGCGTGGTGGTTCGCTGCGGGTGATCCCCTCGCTTGCGCTCGGGGCTTGCTGGGGCGGGTGCGTGGACGCCGCAATGGGTGTCGGCAAACTCGATGCGTTCATGGTGAGTGGGCTCAGTCGAGGCGGTAACCGGTGCGATACACGGGCTTGACCAGGTCGGCCACCCGCGGAGTCTTCAGCGCGTCGAGGTTGGTGACCTTCAGGTCCTTGGCGTCCCACTCGACCTTCTCGCCCCAGTCGCCCATGTCGCCGTCGGCGCCCCCCTGGGCCGCCGCCCAGACCGCGAGGTTGCCGAGCAGGATCGTCTCGGTGAGCGGGCCGGCCCGGTCGATGAAGTTGGACTTCGCGATCGCGTAGTTGCCCTCGCGCTTGGCGCGGAAGAACTCGTACATGTTGTTGACGTCGAAGCCCTTGCCCTGATCCTCGGCCGGCTCGTAGTCGGCCTTCACCGCCTGCACGCCCTTGAGTTCGTACTTTCCGCAGTAGTCGTCGGTGCTGTAGAAGGCCCCCTTCTCCCCCACGACGAGCACGCCGCTGTCAGACACCTTGTCGATGCCCCACTTGGAAAACACCTCCATCGGCGGCTTGTTGCCCTTGCGGTCGTACCACCAGAACGGAATCGCCGGCCGTTCGGCCGTGGCGGGAAACTCGAAACGGATGATCGAACTCGCCGGGAAGCTGTCGAAGTCGTGGCCCGTGGTGCGGGCCACCACGGAGACCGGGTCCCGCAGGCCGCAGGCGGCATAGGGCACGGTGAGTTGGTGGCAGGCCATGTCGCCCAGGGCGCCGGTGCCAAAATCCCACCAGCCGCGGTGCTGGAACGAGTGGTAGAGGCCGGGCCAGAACTCCCGCGACGGGGCCACGCCGAGCCAGGCCTTCCAGTCAACGCGCTCCAGCGCCTTGCCGATCTCCTGCTGCTTCTTTTTCACGAGGTCGGCGACGATCTCCGAAATCTCCTCGGCGGTGATCGAGGCATCCTCCTGCTCGTCCACCTCCTTCATCGCCTGCGTCTGATACTTGCGGACGTTCATCCGGCGGCCGGGGCCCTGGGCCCAGACCGGCCGGTTCGACCAGGCGTAGACCTCCTTGAGGGGGCCGAGCACGCCCGACTTGATCTGGGCGATCGCCTCGCGGGACGAGTCGAGCGCCGTGCCCTGGTTGCCCATCTGCGTGACCACGCCCTTGTTGGCCATCTCCTTGGCAAGGTTCGTGAGCAAGCGGGCCTCGTAGATCGTCCGCGTGAGCGGCTTCTGCGTGTAGCAGGAGATGCCCAGCCGCATCGCTTCGAGCGTCACCGGGGCGTGCATGTGATCGGGCGTCGACACGGTGCACATGTCGATGTCTTTGCCGTGCTTGGCGAACAACTCGCGGAAGTCGGTGAACCGCTCGGCGGCCTGGAACTTCTCCGACTTGCCCTTGCTCTCGAGCGTGTTGCGATCGACGTCGCAGATCGCGATCACGTTGCCGAACTGGGCGGCGTTGTCGGAGTCGCTGCTCCCCTTGCCCCCCACGCCGATGCAGGCCACGTTGAGCTGCTCGTTGGCGGACGTGCTCCAGGCGGTGCGGGTGCCGGCGGCCACGAAGTAGCCGGCGCCGGCGAGGGTGGTCTTTCCGAGAAAGCTGCGGCGAGAGCTGGAGGGCATGAATTATTCCTTGAATGACCCTAGGATTCGGGGGGCGTTCTGCCGTGTCTGGCAACCGCTATGGTAACGAATCGATCCAGCGGTGGCGACCTTGGCGTGAGCCCTCCGCCGACCTACCCTGCGGGCCTCCGGGTCGGATTTTTGTCGACCCCAGCACCCCACCCCACCCGATGGCCGTCCTTCTCGACATCAAAAACGCCTGCAAGCGGTATGGCGACCAGGTGCTCCTCGACGAGGCCTCGGCGACGATCACCGACGACGGCCGGGTGGGCTTCATCGGCCGCAACGGCGCCGGCAAGAGCACGCTCCTGCGGGTGATCCTCGGCGAGGAGGAACTCGACTCCGGCGAGATCGTCCGCCATCCCCGGCTGCGGATCGGCTACCTGCGGCAGCACGATCCCTTCCTGCCCGGCGAGTCGGCCCTCGAGTTCCTGATGCGCGACAGTGACCAGCCCGACTGGAAGTGCGGCGAGGTGGCGGGCGACTTCGAGATCAAGGGAACGCGGCTCACCGGCCCGGTGGCTGAGCTTTCCGGCGGCTGGCAGACCCGCGTGAAACTCGCGGCCCTGCTTCTCCACGAGCCGAATCTCCTCCTGCTCGACGAGCCGACCAACTTCCTCGACCTGCGGACGCAGATCCTGCTCGAGCACTTCCTCCGCGGTTACCGCGAGGCCTGCCTGATCGTGTCGCACGATCGGGCCTTCCTCGGCGCCACCTGCGACCAGACGCTCGACCTCACAGCGGGCGAACTGACCGTGTATCCCGGCAAGGTCGATGCTTTCCTCGACTACCAGCAGGAGAAGGTGGCGCACGTGGAGCGGACCAATGCCGCCGTGCTCGCCAAGCGTCGGCAACTCGAAGACTTCATCGCCCGCAACAAGGCCCGGGCCTCGACTGCCTCGCGGGCCAAGTCGAAGGCGAAGCAACTGGAGCGGCTGGAGGTGGAGGAGGTGGCGACGGCCGCGCCCACCGCGGCGATCCAGTGCCCGACCGTGAGCCCCCGCAAGGGGCCCGCCGTTCGCTGTCGCGGCCTCGCGATCGGGTATCCCGATCGCACCGTCGCCGACGGCATCGACATCGAGATCGAACACGGCTCCCGGGCCGCGATCGTGGGCGACAACGGTCAGGGCAAGACGACCTTCCTGCGGACGCTCGTCGGCTCGCTCGCCCCGCGGTCCGGCGAGGCGAAGTGGGGCTACGGCTGCGAACTTGGCGTCTACGCCCAGCACGTCTACACCAGCATTCGCGAAGACCAGACCGTGCTGGAGCATCTCGAGCGGGCCGCGGCGATCGGCACCAAGCAGCAGCGGATCCTCGACGTGGCCGGCGCGATGCTGTTTCGCGGCTCCGGCGTGGACAAGAAGGTGAAGGTGCTCTCCGGCGGCGAGCGGGCGCGGCTCTGCCTCGCGGGCCTGCTGCTCGGCAGCTTCAACGTCCTGGTGCTCGACGAGCCGGGCAACCACCTCGACGTGGAGACGGTCGATGCCCTCGCGCAGGCCCTCGTCGCCTACGAGGGGACGGTGGTGTTCACCAGCCACGACCGCTCGTTCATGCAGGCGGTGGCCACCACGGTGATCGAGGTCAAGGACGGCCGCGTGGTGAACACGCTCGGCACCTACGCCACCTATCTCGCCGCGGTGTCGCAGGAGATCGACGACGCCGAGGCGGCCGATGGCCGGGGTGGCAAGGCTCGCACGCCTCCGCCTCCGCGGCGCGACGGGGGCAAGCCCGCCACGGCGAAGGCCCCGACCCGGAACGACCGCGAGATCCGCAAGGAGATCTCCACCCTCGAGAAGTCGATCGCGCGGCTCGACGGTGAGAAGAAGCAGGCGTCGGCGACGCTGCTCGCCACCACCGATCCCGAGGAGGCGGTGCGGCTCCACGCGGCCATGACGGCCGCCGCGGAGAAGCTCTCTGCTGCCGAGGAGCGGTGGCTCGCGCTCCAGGATGAACTCGCCGCGTTCGACCGTGGCTAGATCGCTTCTCATCTCGGAGTAGCGATGACGTGGTGATCCGGAGCTGCTGAGGCGTTCCTGCGGCGGTGTCACTCCGCCAGGAAGCCCCGAGCGGGAGCGAGGGGATCACGCGTGGC
>JBBAVQ010000080.1:0-11074 GCA_040397625.1 Pirellulales bacterium
AGCGAGGAACGTCTGCCATGGCATCCCGGCAGCGCCCGCCATCAGCGCCACCGCCTCGGCGAGAATCGGCAGGGGCCGCGAGACCACAACCAGCAACGGTCCCAACGTCCGCTGGCGAGCGTTGAGAACCGCCTGCTCGCGGTCATCGAGCGACGCGACGCCGCGCCGGCCCGCCGTCCGGCCGAGCCACCAACCGGCGAGCGAGCCAATCGTCAGGCCAAGCCACCCGCAGGCGGTGCCGGCGGCCAGGCCGAGGCTCGCCCCGCCGAGCGTGGCGACGAGGCTCGAGGGCACGGGCAGAAGAATGTCGGCGGCGAGCACGCCGATCTCCGCGGCGGCGAGCAGGGCCGGTGGCGGCGGCGGGTCGAGCCAGGCGGCGACGACGTGATCGAGCCTCGCCCCCCAGAGCAGCCAAGGAACGACCGGCACGGCGATCGCCGCGACCGACAGGCTGAGCAGGAGACGCATCGCTTTGGGCATGAAGCGCCGGTGTCAGTGGATGCCCGGGAAACGAGCGTGCCGCCAAGCCGTTCGTGGGCCAACGTCATCACAGGATAGGCCGCGATCCAAGCGATCGCCAGAGCCGCCGCGATGGCGGCGTCAGGCGATTCGGACCATATGCACGGCGACGCGAATGTCGTGGTGGCCGCCGCCGACACACACGCCCTTCACCGGGCTGACGTCGGCGTAGTCGCGTCCCCAGGCGACGGTCACGTGAAGGGTTCCGGCCGTGCAGTCGTTGGTCGGATCGACGTCGAGCCAGCCGTCCTCGCCGCCCCAGCAGGAGAGCCAGGCATGCGATGCGTCGGCGCCAACCATGCCGGCGTCGTACTCGCCCTCTCCCGCGGCGCCCTGCAAGCGACGTTCGTTCGACAGGTATCCGCTGACGTAGCGGGCCGCCAGCCCCAGCGAACGCAGGCAGGCGATCTGGAGGTGCGCGAAGTCCTGGCAGACGCCGCGACGCAGCACAAACACCTCTTCGACCGGAGTGGCGGTGGTGGTGGCGGTGGGGTCGTAGGCAAAGTCGCGGTGGATGCGCCGGGTGAGGTCGATCAGGGACTCAGCCCAGGGCCGCGCGGGCGTGAACGACTCTGCGGCCCAGGCGGCGAGCCGCGGGGAGGTGCGGACGTGCTGCGAGTCGTCGGTGAACTGCCGAGCGTCGAGCGCGGCTGGGTCGGTGTCGCGGCGCAGGCGGTCGCGGATCGTCTCCCAGGGCAGCCGCTCGAAGGCGGTCCACTCGCGGGGCGGATCGACCTCCACCCGGCTCGTGGACGTGACCACGAGCCGTTCGTGAGGTTCGTCGATCGAAAAGATGCCGGCCGTGTTGCCGAAGAAATCGAGGTGCGTCGAAACGTGGTCGGGTTGGGGCTCGACCGCGATGAACGAGGAGAGCAGCCGCTGGGACGGCAGCTCCCGGGGGACGAGGTGGATTTCGTTGTGGCAGACCGGCACCACGTCGGAATAGGCGTAGGTGGTGACGTGCCGCACGTCGTAGCGGGCGGGGCCCGGTGGCGAACCGTTGCCGGGACGGATGGTGATGGTCGTCATGAGATCGCTCGGCGGCGATGGCGGTGGGACTGAGCGGCGATGTCGAGCCCCACGAGATCACTCCAGGCGGCGAGAATCGCACGAAACATCGGCCCGGGGCGGCCAACGCCGACGTCGCGGCCGTTGAACGCCGTTGCGGGCAGGATACAGGACGGCGTGCTGGTGAGCAGGATCTCGTCGGCGTTGGCGAGGTCGTCGGCGGTAAGCGATCGCTCGTGCCAGCCGATGCCGAGGGATCGCGCAAGCCGCATCGCGCAGGCGAGGCTCACGCCCCCGAGGGCGTCGCTCGCGGGGGGAGTTTTCACGGTGCCGTCCTTGACGACCGCCACGTTCGCGGTGGAAGTTTCGCTGATCCGGCCGTCGGCATGCGCGAGGATCGCCCGGGCGCCGGGCTCCGCGGCATGCGCCTCGCGGTCGGCGAGGTGGTAGTGGAGCCGGCTGCGGACCTTTGCCTTGAGCGGCCAGCAGGACTCGGGCACCTGCGTCACTGCCACCGTGCGGATCGCAACGCCTTGGTCGAAGGCATCGGCCCACATGCTGAAGGCGAGCGGGAAGGTGTGGATCGCGACCCGCGGCCGGCCGCTCCGGCCGCCGTGCTGCGCCGCGAGGTCACCCGGTGTCGCGAAGATTACGAGCCCGAGGTCGTCGTCGGCCGCTCCCAGCCGATGGTTGTGGGCGGCGATATCGGTGGCCGCCGCGAGCAGGTCGGCGATCGGCCAGGCGAGATCGATCCCGACCACCTCCAAAGACTCGGCCAGTCGGCGGCCATGGTCGTCGGGCAGAAACAACTTGCCGCGGAACGTCCTGAGCTGCTCGGTGACCGTGGCTCCGAGCACAAACCCGGCGTCACCCGCAGGGACCGCGAACTCACCACGCGGTATCGTCCGGCCATCGAGCCAAGCCAGCTCGCCCCGGGTCGCCTCGGCCGCAGACATCATTTCGATCGAAATGGAGGATAGGGGATTCGAACCCCTGACCTTCTGGCTGCCAGCCAGACGCTCTCCCAATTGAGCTAATCCCCCGGTTCGTGGTGGGCCGTCGCTTGGGCGCCGGCCCGAATGGGGCGATCGAAGGGAGCCTGCGTGCCGAGGCGTCAACGTGATCTTCTGAAACGGTATCGGCTGCCGGGAGGCATGTCAACGCGGCCGCCCGCCGCCCCGCGAAACCGTCCGGCCCTTCGCGGGATTTCCGGGGCACTGGCGAGGGGCGCGGTCGCCGATCACACTCGAACGCATGTCTCGCGACACACGAGCCGACGAGGGTCTGAATCGTTCCGATGAGCCGCAGGACGCCGTGCGCGCCGGTGTGACCGTGGCACTGGCCGCGTACCTGATCGGACTTGTGCTCGCGATCGCCACCAACTCCATGAGCGGCCCGTCGGCGCTGCTCGGGACGGTGAAGTCACGGATCTTTTCACCGGTGCTGGCACCGGCGTGGCTCGACCTCGGCTACGACCATCGCTTTTCGTATGGGCTCGACGAGGACGCCGATCACGAGATCGAACTCATGCCGCACGGAAGCGACGGCGAGCCGCTCCAGCTTCCTGGCCCGATTGCGGGCGAGCGGTCGGCCCGCTGGAGGCGATTGGCGCGAACGATCGCGGTTGGCGGCGTCGATGGCGACGGCAGCACGGTGGCGGCCGGCGTCGGCCGCGGCGGATTTGCAAGGTTGGAAACAGCGGATGTCGATCTCCGCGTGTTCCGCCTGCCGCAGCCGGAACGGGCCGCCCCTGCTTCCGGCGCCGCGGAGCAGGTGTATGCGGCGCGGGTTCGCCGCGTGGCCGACGACGTCCAACTGATTCGGGATGAGCCGCGGGGCGAGGTTGCGCCGCTCGTCCGGCCGCAGCCGCGTGCCGCGGGGGAGGGGTCGCGATGAGCGTGTCCGGCTCCGGCTCGGTGCGATCGACACCCTTCGACAAGACTGGCAGCGAGACGGTCGGCGAGATCTGGACGCGGTTCTGGTTCACGCCGGCACCGCTCCGGCCGCTCGCCGCGGTCCGGATCCTCACGGGCATCCTCGGCCTCCTGCTCGCGTGGTCGTATGCGGATGACCTCCTGGTGTGGTTTGGGCCCGATGGCATGATCCCCCGCGACGTGGCCGCTGCGTGGCGGCCGCGGTGGGGGGCATCGCTCTACGACGCAGCCGCGACGTCGGCGTCGATCACGGCATTGTTCGCCGCCACGCTGCTCGCCTTCGCCTGCGTTGTCGTCGGCTTGTGCTCCCGACTCGCCGCCGTGGCCGCGGCCGTGCTCTGGGCGTCGCTGTTGCATCGCGGCCCGATGCTCGCCGGCCCTGCGGACGACTGCCTCTCCGTGCTGCTCTGGTGTCTCGCCGCGGGCCCCTGCGGCGGCGACCTGTCGCTTGACCGCGTGATTGCAACCCGCCGCGGCCGCGTGCCGCGCGCCTGCTCGCCCTGGGCGCAGCTGTCGCTGGGCCTCCTGCACACGCACGCCTCGGCGATCACGCTGGCGGCACTTCTGGCGCAGCTCAAGGGCGACGCCTGGTGGAACGGCACGGCGGCGTGGTGGCTGGCCTCCCGGGCCGGGGCGATCGATCTCCGCGGCGCGTATCTGGGCTCGGAGTATCTGATGAATCTCGTCACCCACGCGATCGTGGCATTCGAGAT
This sequence comes from Pirellulales bacterium, assembly GCA_040397625.1. Taxonomy (GTDB): domain Bacteria; phylum Planctomycetota; class Planctomycetia; order Pirellulales; family UBA1268; genus QWPN01. Next base: position 4,175 of record JBBAVQ010000080.1, read on the forward strand.
TCTCTTCGCCGCAGGCATCTGGTTCGCGGCCACACGGCGGACGGTTGCGAGGATCGCCCTCGTGGCCTGGCCCATGATCGGCCTGCTCGCAGGGGAGCCGCTCTGGGGCCTTGCGATGGCGATCTTCGCGGTGCCGCTCGCCGACCTCACATAGCACGGGCAACCCCTTGCGTGCCGCGCTGCCACATCCACAAAGCCCCGAGTGGAAGCGAGGGGACGGCCGTGGTGTCAGAGCAGAGATCGAGTCCCTACGCGTCGCCGCTCAGCAGCTTTCTAAACCCTGCCTCATCGAGCACAGGCACGCCGAGCTTCGTTGCAGTGGCGAGCTTGCTCCCCGCTTCCTCGCCCGCGACGAGATAGTCGGTCTTCTTCGACACGCTCGACGACGCTCGGCCGCCCGCCTTGCGGATCGCCTCCTCGGCTTCCTGCCGCGAGAAGCCGGCGAGCGTACCGGTCACCACGAGCGTCTTGCCGGTGAGCGGCCCGCCGGCCGCGCGGTCAGACTCGGGCACGTCGAGCCGCACGCCCGCGGTGCGGAGGCCGTCGATCGTCCGGCGACCGTAGTCGCTCTGCAGCCACTCGTGCACACTCGCGGCGATGATCTCACCGATCTCGGGCACGTTGGCGAGTTCCTCGGCCGAGGCGGCCTGCAGCTTCTCGATCGTCGGGAACCGCTCGCAGAGGAGCGTGGCCACGCGGGGCCCCACGTGCCGGACGCCGAGCGCGTTGAGCACGCGGACGAGGCCGCGGGTTTTGCTGCCTTCGATCTGCTCCACGAGAGCCGCAGCTGATTTCTTGCCCATCCGTTCGAGCGGCTCGAGCTGCTCGGGGGTGAGTGCGTAGAGGTTGGCGTAATCCTGCACGAGGCCGGTCGAGACGAGCTGTTCCACGAGTTTGTCGCCGAGCCCTTCGATGTCCATCGCGCCCCGCGAGGCGAAGAATCGCAGCCGCTCCCGGCACCGCGCCGGGCAGCCGACGTTGGGGCAGCGGATGTAGACGCCTTCCTCGTCCTTGACGACCGCGGTGCCGCACTCGGGGCACTCCGTGGGGAACTCCCAGGATCGCAGTCGCCCCTTCCGCAGGTGCTTTTCCACGCGGACCACGTGCGGGATCACCTTGCCCGCCTTCTCGACGACCAGCACGTCGCCGATCCGGATGTCCTTGCGGGCGATTTCTTCGGCGTTGTGCAGACTGGCCCGGCGGACGATCGTGCCGGCGAGTTCCACCGGCTCGAGGTCGGCCACCGGGGTGATCGTGCCACCGCGGCCCACCTGCACGCGAATCCCCGCGAGCGTCGTGGTGGCCTCGAACTTCTCGAACTTCCAGGCGATCGCCCATCTCGGGCTCTTGGCCGTCGCCCCCAGAATCCGTTGCTGATCGAAGCGGTTGACCTTCACCACGAAGCCATCGACCTCAAAGTCGAGATCGTGGAGCTCCTCGATCAGTTCGGTGCCTCGATCCACCAGTGCGGCGAGTGAGCCGAAGACCTGCGTGCCGGGGGCGACCGGCATACCAGCCTGGGTCGCCCAGGCCAGGAGGTCGGTCTGCGATCCGGCCCCGAGGCCGGTCGAGTCGCCCACGCCGTGGCAGAAGAATCGCAGCGGCCGCGCCGCGCACTCCCGCGGATCGAGCAGTCGGATGCTGCCCGCCGCCACGTTCCGGGTGTTGGCGAACGGCGGCAGGCCCTCCTTCGCCTGCGCCTCGTTGAGGGTCACGAGGTCGGAGTTGGTCATGTAGATCTCGCCACGAACCTCGATCGACTCCGGCGGCTTCGCCAGACCGAGCATCAGCGGCACGCCGTGGATCGTGCGGACGTTGTGGGTGACGTCGTCGCCCGTGATGCCGTTGCCGCGCGTGGCGGCCTGTTTCAGCACGCCATCGTCGTAGCGGAGCGACATCGCCACGCCGTCGATCTTGAGTTCCAGCACCCACTCGATCGGCTCAGCGTGGCCGGCGTCGGCGAGCATCTTCTCGACCCGTTTGCCCCACGCGGCCAGATCGTCGGTGCCATACGTGTTGTCGATCGACATCATCGGCACGCGGTGCCGGACCGGCTGGAGCTCCGGCACCGGCTCGTCGCCCACCCGCTGCGTGGGGCTGTCGGGCGTGACGAGGTCGGGGTGCTGCGCCTCGAGTTCGCGAAGCTCGTCCACGAGCCGGTCGTAGTCGCGGTCGCTGATCTCGGCCGCCGCCTCGACGTAGTACTTCCGGTCGTGCCGCCGGATCTCCTCGCGGAGCTTCGCGATCCTCGCTGCGGCGGATGCGGTCACGGCCTCGTCGCCTCGGGCTCCGCTGCCGAGCCGGCGGCCCGTCGCTCTGCATCGCGGGCCGCGCGGATCCGCTCGCCCTCCACGTGGTCGAGGCCGACCGCACCCACCGTGGCGATGGCGAGCACGATGAGTTCACCGACGAGGATCGACGTGCCGTGGCGGTCCATCAGTTGCTGAAGCGGGTGCGGCTCGTGGCGGGCAGTCTCGGGGCGAACGCCGCGGAGTACCGAGACGCAGGAACTCGCCGCCGTGATCGTGAAGGCGAAGCCCACGATGCCCAGCAGGGGGTAGAACAGATTGCGGCGCGGGCGGGGCATGTCGGCGGCTCCGAGAAACCGCGGCAGTATACGCTCGCCGGGATGCTCGCCGTGGGGCCTTGCTGAACTGTTCAGGCGGCCTGCGCGCGGCCCAGCAGGTTCTTCGTGGCGGCCAGCACGGCGTCGACCTCGATGCCGTGCATCGACAGCATGTCGGTCTTGCGGTCGTCCCAGTTTGGCCGGAGCGGCGTGGCCGGCTCCACGCACACGTGCTCCGGTCCGTAGGGGCCGTTTCGCGCACCCGGCACGGGGCCGAAGAGGCCGACGCACGGCGTGCCCACGGCGGCGGCGAGATGGAGCGGGCCGGTGTCGCTCGAGATGAACACCCGCGCCAACCGGGCGAGTTCGCCGAGATCCTGCAGCGTGGTCTGTGGCGCGAGGATCGCAGCGCCGAGCGATTCTGCGACAATCTGCTCTGCGGCCGCCTTCTCGACGTCGCCCGCCCAGGCCACCACCGACGGGATGCCGTCGCGGCGGTGCAGTCCGCGGGCCACGGCGGCGAATCGCTCGGCCGGCCAGAGCTTCGATCGCCAGCCGGCGCCGGGGTTGATGATTGCGGGGGTCGCGCCGAGTCGTCGCGACTGAAGCCATTGCTGCATGCGCAGCCGGCTGACCGGCCAGTGCGGCATCTCGAACGCGGGCATCGTGGCGACGACACCGAGCGGCGAGAGCAGGTCACAGTTGCGTTCGACGATGTGCGCGAGCGTGGTGCCCACCGGGTGCGTGTAGGCGAGCCAGGCATGCTCGCGGGATGTGGGGCGGGCGTGGCCGATGCGCATCGGAGCACCGGAGAGCCACGTGGCCACGCCGCTCTTGAGCAGTCCCTGCAGATCGACCGCGACGTCGGCTGCGAACGCCCTGAGTTGCCGCTTGAGCGACAGCACCTGCGAGGTTGATTTCAACCAGCCGCGGGGCATCCGAAAAAGGTGGTCGATCGCCGGATGGCCGGCGAGCACGTCGGCGGCCCGACCCTCGACCACCCAGCCGATCCGGCAGTCGGGGAAGGCTCGTTTCGCCGCCACGGCCACGGGCACTCCGTGGAGCACGTCGCCGATGGCGGAGAGTTTGACGATGACGATTGAGCGGGGTGCGTGCATGGCCGATTCCTTGGCCCGTGTGACCCCGAAGGATCGTCCTCCCCCGCGGTTCGACGCAAGGCCAGTTTCGACCGTTATCCGGCGGTGAGATCGCAGAGAAACGCGTCGGTGACCGCCTGCGGGCAGCTCCAGACGAGGAAGAAGAGCGACTCGCGGACGAGCCGTTCGACCGGATGCCCCCTGATGAAGCCCGCTCCTTTCGTGGCTGTGAGTGCCGCCTGGGCGGCGCGGACCACGAGGCTGTTGGCGTCGGCGCGGAGCCGGTCGCGGTCCGCCGGTTCGATGCCCATGTTCGCTGCGTTCAGCAGCTTCGATTCGACGGCGGCGATCTCGTTGGCAAACTCGCCGGCGATTCCGGCGAGCGCCGGACGCGTCGCCGCTTCCCGCTGCAGCACGTGACCACTTGCCCGCGCGGCCCCCACCGCAAGCGCGGTCGTCGAGAGTCCGCCGGTGCGCGGTCCGCCCGTCGTCGCCGGCGGCAGGACGTGCATCGGCTTCACTGCCGCGAAGTGAACCGCCGAGGTGCGACTGCCCGTGAGCCCGAGCATCTCCAGCGGCGGATCGATCGCGAGCCCAGGCGCATCGGTCGGCACGACGAAGAACATCTGGCCGCCGTCGTCGGTCGCCGCCCCCGTGACGATTGTCTGCGTCGAATCGCCGCCCGTCACCCACGGGCAGATGCCGTCGAGCCGCCATGCGTCGCCGTCCCGAGTGGCGGCGAGCGCCGGACGGCCGAGGTGCCGCCGGCTGGTGGTGAGCTGCGAGATGCCCACCGTCGTGAGCGTGTCGCCGCGGGCAAGGGGCGGCAGCAGTTCATGCTTCACGTGTGCAGGACCTCCCGCGATGATCCGCACGGCGGCCGCCCATTGTGTGAGGGCCAGCGCCGTCGTCAGGCACCGTTCGGCGATCGCCACCAGTGCCGCCATGATGTCGGGCTCTGCGGCGGCCGTACCGCCCTCGTCTGTGGGGATGAAGGCCGCGAGCAGGCCGCTCCGGGCGAGGGCGGCAAACGCACCGCTCCGCCAGGGCCCCTCGACCGACGTCTGCTCGGCCAGGTCAGTGAGCGCCCCGGCGAGCCGACCGGTATCGGGAACGGCCTGAAATTGCGGCGTCTTCATCGGTTGATTCGCTGCGGCGTCGGTTGGTCGCATGGCTTTCGTCTGTAGGTATACTCTCGCCCACCTTCTGGCACGGTGTCCCACCTTCCCCCCCTCCCTCCCGGAGCCACAGCCATGAGCCAGGCTGAAGAACTCTCGGCCCGCGGCCGAGTTGCCGCGACCTCCACGAACGGCGTTGCTGTCGTTCCTGCCGCGCCGCGGCTCGACGAACTCTCGCCGCAAAACCTGTACGACAAGTGCATGGCGCTGGCCCACAACCTCTGGTGGAGCTGGCACCCGGAGGTGACCAACCTCTTCCGCGAACTCGACCCGATTCGGTGGCGGCAGCTCGACCACAACCCGATCGCCCTGCTCGCCGAGTTCACGCCCGAGCGGCTCGAGGCCCGGGCGGCGGAGCTCGTCCTCTACAGCCGGATCAATCAGGCCTACCGCCGACTGAAGGAGTATCTCGGCCAGCAGTCGACCTGGAGCACCGTCAACGCAGGCGTGCTCGGCTCGAAGCCGGTCGTCTACTTCTCGGCTGAGTTCGGGATTCATGAGTCGGTGCCGATCTACTCGGGTGGCCTCGGTGTGCTCGCCGGCGACCACATCAAGAGCGCCAGCGGCCTCGGCATCCCGCTCATCGCCATGGGCCTGTTCTACGACCAGGGATACTTTCGCCAGCAGCTCGACATCGACGGCTACCAGCACGAGGAGTATCTGCAGTCGCGGGTCGAGGCCCTGCCGATCGAGCCGGCGCTCGATACCGATGGCAAGCCGGTGCAGGTGCAGATCGACACGCGAAGCGGGCCCATCTTTGCCAAGGTCTGGAAGATGGCGGTCGGTCGGGTGAGCCTGTTTCTGCTCGACTCCGACGTCGAGGGCAACTCGCCCGAGGATCGTGAGCTCACCAGCCGCCTCTACGGTGGCGACACGCGGACGCGGATCCGGCAGGAGATCCTCCTGGGCATCGGTGGCGTCAAGGCGATCCGGGCGATGGGAATCGTGCCCGGTGTCTACCACCTCAACGAGGGTCACTCCGTCTTCGCGACGCTCGAGGCGGTTCGGGGCCGCATGGAGCGCGACGGCTATCCGTTCGACGACGCCGTCCGCAAGGTGGCTCGGCAGACCGTGTTCACCACGCACACGCCCGTGCCGGCCGGTCACGACCGCTTCGACAACCACCTCATCGAGGAACACCTCGGGCCGACCCGCGACGCTCTGGGCATCTCCCACGACCAGCTGATGGGGCTGGGCCGCGTGGAGCCGCACAACCCCGGCGAACTCTTCTGCATGACGGTCCTCGGCCTGAAGATGTCGCGGCGAGCCAACGCCGTCAGCGCGCTTCACGGCCATGTCAGCCGGAAGATGTGGTCCAACCTCTGGCCATGGCGGATCGAGGAGGAGGTGCCGATCGGCCACATCACCAACGGCGTCCACGTGCCCTCGTGGTTGTCGTGGCAGATGCTGCAGTTGTACGACCGTATCTTCCCGCACAACTGGTTCCGCCGCATGGGCGAGCCCGACGTCTGGCAGAAGATCTACGAGTGCGATCCCGGCGAACTCTGGGAGACCCACTACGCCCTCAAGAACTTGCTGCTCCAGTTCGTCCGCCGTCGGCTCTCGCGGCAGTGTCGCCGTCGCGGGGAGTGCGACGAGGCGGTCGAGATGGCCCAGACCGTGCTCGATCCCAACATCCTCACGATCGGCTTCGCACGGCGGTTCGCCACCTACAAGCGTGCCGACCTCGTGCTTCAGGATCTCGACCGGCTGCACGCGCTGATCGCCAATCCAGACCGGCCGATCCAGATCATCTACGCTGGCAAGGCGCATCCGGCCGACGAGCCGGGCAAGGCCCTGATTCGCAAGATCGCCAACCTGCGCAACGATCCGCGGTTCGCGGGCCGCGTGGTGTTTGTGGAAGACTACGACATCAACGTCTGCCGCCACCTCATCCAGGGTGTGGATGTCTGGATGAACAACCCCCGGCGGCCGCTGGAAGCCTCGGGCACGAGCGGCCAGAAGGTGGTGCTCAACGGCGGCCTGAACTGCTCCATCCTCGATGGCTGGTGGGCGGAGGCCTTCGACGGCCGCAACGGCTTCGCCATCGGCCGCGGCG
>JBBAVQ010000081.1:0-3253 GCA_040397625.1 Pirellulales bacterium
CCCTCGCCGGTCTGGCCTGCGGCGGCTACTCGCTCTTCCGCCGTCGCCGCGCTCGCTGACCTGAATCCTTCGCGGCACTCGTGATCTCACGCTGGGCAGGGCATCGCACGATGCTCTGCCCGGCGGTGTTTCTGGCGGGGGACGCGGAGCCGCTCACCGTGGCCTATGGGCCGACGAGGCACCGGTGCGGCCGTGGGAGTGGCGGGCCAGCGAGAAGCGATGCAAGGGCGAGCCGGCGGGGTGGTAGCGGCGAGATCGGAGCCTCACGCTCGCAACCACGGGTTTCGACGGCCGTGGGGCTCGTGCTCGTGCCGCGCCGGTAACTACCGGATTCGATTTCAGCGACCCGCGCTTTTACCGTGGTTTTCCACAGTCGTCGGCGAGGCTTTGCAATCTCTCGCAAAGTCGCCACAAGTTGATTGGGATCGGCAAAACAAGCCGAAAACACTTCCAATCGGAAGGCCCTGGAAATCCATGTGTCGCCGGTTCGATTCCGGCCCTGTCCACTGAAAGCCTCAGGAAGCCTCACGCCGTAAGGCGTACGGCTGCCCTTCGCTGGACTCAGCCCCCATCGCTCACGCGATTGGGCTTCCTGACACCGAACTCAGGAAGCGTAACGCCGTGAGGCGTACGGCTGCCCTTCGCTGGACTCGGCCCCCATCGCTCACGCGATTGGGCTTCCTGACACCGAACTCAGAAAGCGTAACGCCGTAATGCCGGAAATCGCTCCCGTCCCCGATTTCCGCTGCCCGCTGGTGCGGTTAGACCTCTCCGCGGGCTGTTCGCAGGCGGCCGGCGATATCGACATCGATCGCCGCGCCCAACTTCTCGGCAACGTCAAGACACGCGGGCCAATCAATCGCGTCACGTTGGGCCGCCACCAGGCCGCGAATGTCCTGGTCATCCTGGGGCCGCCCCGCGAGAGCTTTCATGACGAGCAGGTCCTCGACCGCCACCACGGGAACACGGACGTCGCCAATCGTGACCTTTGTGGCTCGCGATACGGCTTGCTGCTCAAACCCCGACATTCCGATCGCCACATCAACCCGGATTCCCGTCGCGCGATGCCGCAGCGGCAGGATGAACGATCGTGCTACCACCTCCTCCACGCCCGGAAAGAGCGGCTCGAAAGGTGTCGAACTGAGCTCCTGAGCGAGACGCAGCGCCTGATCGATATCGGCAAGGATCACGAGATCGACATCGACCGTCATCCGCGGCTGACCGCGAAGCGACACCGCAAGGCCGCCGATCAAGGCGAACCTAATTCCGCGGGTCTCGAGCACCTGCGCTGCGTCAGCCAGCGTCGGCCACAGGGCCGCTTCCATGGGTTACCTCGTCCAGGCGGCGAAAGGCTGCCACTTGTCGATCCCGCTCGGCGAGCGTTTCACACCAAGCCCGATTGTCCACCGCCTCCCAGTCTCCCGCGGCAACACGCACCGCCCGGATCGTGGTGAGCAGGTCGTCGGCAACGGCCAGACGCTCCGCGGGTGAGAGGGCAGCGGCCCACGCCGCATCATCAGCCCGCACCCTGTCGCCACAGATGGCCTCGAACAGGTCCCACCGCCGTCGATACGGAGAAGTGAGAGTCGGTTCGGCGACCTTTCCGGAGTCGTTGATGCTAGACATACGCCCATTATATCCGCAGCGACACGGTTCGCGGCCGGGAGCACCGAGTTGGCGGAGTGGCCGCCGAGATCTGGAGCGTCAGGCCGCGGCCTTCGCCGCCCGCCGCTTCCGCCACGGCATCATGCCGGCGAGGCCTGCACTGGCGGATGCCATGAGGGCGATCGTCGAGGGCTCGGGCACGACCGTGATGAAGCCCGTTGTCGGGTTGAACGTGGCCGACTGTCCTGCCGCGAGGCCGGTGGCATTCACCGCCGAGAAGTTGCCCGAGCGGCCGCCGGTGTTGGCGAAGATCTGCAGCACGTCCGTGCCGTCGGCGTCCCATCGCTCACGCGATTGGGCTTCCTGACACCGAACTCAGGAAGCGTAACGCCGTGAGGCGTACGGCCGAGTCAACGCCGCGTTGACACTCGGTCCGGGGCGGGATGCACCGCAGGTTACCAACCTGCGGCTACGTAAAACGCCGCCAATGTCGGAAATCGCTCCCGTCCCCGATTTCCTAACGCCGTAAGGCGTACGGCTCGGCTCAGAAAGCGTCACCGCGTGAGCGGCATGGCGACGTCATCACGGGCCCCGAAGAATCGCCGGCTTGAAGGTCGCGTCGTCCAGGTCCGCGTTGAGCGTCACGTTCGTATACGTGAACTCGGCCATCAAGGGTGGCTGTTGGCCGGGCGTCTCCGGCCAGTCATACACGTCGAAACGCACGGGCACGTGCAGTTCCGAATCGATGGCCATGCTGGCGCTGAAGAACTGCAGGCCGTCGCGGCGCAGCGGGTGCGTGATTCGCAGCATTTCGCAGGGGCGGCCGTTGATCGTGGCGGTGGTAATCCGCTCCACGATCGTGTTGTCACCGGACGGGTCGGCCGCCACATCCTGCTGCAGGGTGCGGATCGTCCGGTCGAGCAGATGCGAGAACCCGATCTCGGTGATCGGCATGAGGCTCTCCCGTTTGACGATGGAGCCAAACGGGTCGATGTCGATGACGACGTGGCTGAAGCGTCTGCCGCCCTTGCGGACCAGCAGCCTGTCGTCGTTCTGGCCGGCGACAAACAGGGCTCTCCGGCCTTCGACGTCGGAGGGGCCGAGAAACTCGAGCAGCACGCTGAGCGGCTGCGTCACTCGCCCGCCCGCAGAGGTTTGTTCACGGACGCGCATGTCGATGTAGTAATAGTCCTGTAGTTCGCCGTCGATGCGCTCACGCTTGGTGACCCGGCACGTGAAGTCGCGGATGGTCTGCTGCAGGTAGGCTCGCTCGCTGTGGGCGAACTTCAACACGGCATGGAGTGGATGGTCGAGCACCGGCCGCGGGATGGCCGCGGCTGGCAGAAAAGCTTCGACGGGTGTCGGGGAAGCCGGCGTGGCGGGCGTCGGCGCGGCAGGTTCCGGGATGCCGGCAGCGGAGACAGGCTGCTGGGCGTGAACGCCTTGGAGCCGCAAAGCGGGGCTGCCAAGCGCCAGCAGAATCGCCACACCACCGCGAAGCCATCGTCGGGACATGATATGACCCTTCGAGTAGGGACCCCGTAAGGCCGTCATCATACCAGTTGGTGAACGGGATCCGCCGCCTTTGGTCAGTCCGGAAACAGCCGGCGCGCGGCCGCAGAGTCTGCCTGGTCAGCGCATCCGATAC
>JBBAVQ010000081.1:3353-11059 GCA_040397625.1 Pirellulales bacterium
TCCGGAAACAGCCGGCGCGCGGCCGCAGAGTCTGCCTGGTCAGCGCATCCGATACCACGCCGCTCGCGGTCACTCCCGCTCCGCGATCAGGATCCGCACGTCTTCGTTGACCTTCCGCAGCTTTGTGGCCAGCGACACGCCGATGTTTCGCAGGATCTTGGTGTGGAGCTGGGGGTGGGTTTCCAGCAGACGGTTGAAATCCACCAGTTCGAACACCGCGCATTCCACCTCGCCCTCGGCCACCACGTTCGCCGACCGCTGAGCCCCGTCGAGGAACGCCATCTCGCCCACCATCGTCCCGACCGAAAAACTGGCCACCCGCTTGCCGCTCTCATGGTCGCCCAGCCAGACACCGACGACGCCCATCGTCACGAGGAAGAGGCTCGTCGCCTCGTCGCCGCGGCGAATCACGTAGTCTCCGGGGGCGTAGGACCGCCTGGCGATCAATCCGCTGAACACGCCGAGTTCCTCGTCGGCGAGGCCGGAGGCGATCTCGAAGAGCCGCAGGTCGTCCACCGTCAACAGCCCCGTCGGCATGAGCTCGTGCAGCAGATCGTCCTCGCACCATTCGAGCGCGGCATCGGTCGATCGGAACCGAAACACGCGCTCGACGGCGGCGGCGTCGGCGAGATGGGAGGCCACTTCCTGCCGCAGCAGCGGAAGCTGCTGCGTGGACGTGAAAAAGATCGTCGTTCCCTGGTGGCCAAGTGTGTCGGCCAGTTCGGCAAGCAGCTGCGACGCGACGCGGTTGATCCCGGTGACGTGGTGGAAATCGAGGATCACGCCCCGCCGGCGACCGGTGCAGCTGACGACGTCGCGGATGATCGGCTCGACCGTGGCGAAGGCCAGGTTGCCCTGGATCTCGAAGAGGTGGATCTGACCGCCGTGTTCGCCGAGGCAGGCCCGTTCCGTGGGATGGCGGATGCGGCTGGAGTGCCGTTCCGCACCGGTGCACCGCATGCGCCGGCTCGTGTGTGCACAAAAAGGCGGATTGAACTGGTGCAACTGCCAGGCCTGCGAGAGTTCCCTGCAGACCTGGAGCGCCCGGGCGCTGTTGCCCTGGGAGTCGAGCCGTGGGGAGTAGACGCCGATGCCCAACTGGCCCGCCAGGACGGCGACCACGCCCCCAGCGACGCCGCTCTTGGCCGGCATGCCCACGTTGTAGATCCAGCCGCCCGAGAAGTCATACATGCCGCAGGAAGCCATCACGCTGAGCACGCTGCGGACATGTGTGTCTTTGATCGCCCTCGTTCCGGTGAGCGGGTTGACGCCCTGATTGGCCAGCGTGGCCCCCATGAGCGCGAGGTCGACGCAGTTCACGGCGATCGCGCATTGCCGAAAATACGTGTCCACCGCCGCGGTCGGGTCGCCCTCGAGCACGTCGAAGTTGCGCAGGAGGTGGCCGATGGCCCGATTGCGGTGCCCGGTGAGGCTCTCGGATTCGTACACCGCCTCGTCAATGTGCATCGCATGGCCGGTGTATCGGGAGAACATGTCCAGGATCCGTTCGAAGCACGGCTCGGGCGGGGAGGCCCCAATCTGGCCGGTGGTGGCGATCGCCCCGGCGTTGATCATGGGGTTGAGCGGGCAGCCGCTCGTCTTGTGGAGGCTGATGGCATTGAAGGCATCGCCGCTCGGTTCCACGCCGACCTTCGTGAACATGTGCTCCGGGCCACGCTCGTCGAGCGCGAGACCATACACAAACGGCTTGGAGATCGATTGGATCGTGAACTCCTTCCGCGAATCGCCGACTTCGTAGACGAAGCCGTCGGCGGTGGCGACGCAGATCCCAAAACTCTCCGGATTGGCGTTGGCCAGTTCGGGGATGTAGGTCGCGACCTCGCCCTCGCGGAAATCGGCATAGGTGGCGTGGAGGAACTCGAGGAAGTCCTGGATCGGCGAGCTCCGATCGCGCATGGGCCATCACTCCGGTGGGGTGCTGCTGGCGGAGGCCGTGCGCCGGCCACCTTCCGGCGACCGGCGGAGCATACACTCGGCCGCGACGGATTCGAGGTGCCGCGACCGAAGCGACGCGATCGAGACCGGCAGGGCAGCCGGCTTCAGGTGGGCGGATCAGGGCAACGACCGCAGCCAGCCGGCTGCGTGCCACATCGCGTGGAGCATGCAGCCCGCGTGGACGGTCGCCGGGTCGTCGCCGAGGATTGCCAAGGCTGCCCGGATTGCCTGCGAGGAGGCCAAACCCATGCCTGCCGCCGGGTTCCGCCCTTCGGCCCGTCTTCGCCGGCTGCTACGCTCCCCACACCCCGGAAGCCCGCCATGCACGCCGCGCCGCGTCTCGACATCGTCGTGTCGGTCTACAACGAGGAGGCTGCCTTGCCGGCCTTCCACGCCGAGGTGTCGCGGGCGGTCGCCACGCTCGCGTCGCGGGGTGTCGTCGCCCGGATCCTGTATGTGAACGACGGCTCGATCGACCGGTCGGGTGAGATCCTCGACCGGTTCGCCGACCGCGGCGGCGCGGAGGTGATCCACCTCTCCCGCAACTTCGGCCACGAGGCGGCGATGCTCGCCGGTCTCGACCATGCCACTGCCGATCACGTCGCCTTCCTCGACGCCGACCTGCAGCATCCGCCGGCCGAGATTCCGCGGGCGTTCGCATTGGCCAGCGAGGGCTGGGACGTGGTGCTCATGCAGCGACAGGAGAGCGCCGACGAGACCGCCGTGAGGCGGCTGCTGAATCGGGCGTTCTACCGGACACTCGATCGCCTGGCGCGGTTTCCAGTCGAGGCCAACGTCTCGGACTTCTTCCTGATCGGTCCGCCGGTGGTGGAAGTGCTGCAGCGGGAGTTTCGCGAACGGACGCGGTTCCTGCGTGGCTTCGTGCAGTGGGTCGGATTTCGGCGGATCGTGATCCCGTACGCCGCCGCCGCCCGCGTCGCAGGGACGTCGAAGTATCACGGCCGCCGGCTGCTCGCGCTGGCGCGAGACGCTTCGCTCTCGTTCTCGTCGGCGCCGCTGCGAACCGGCTTCGCAGCGGCGCTGGTGATGTTCGCGATCAGCATGGTCGTCGCGGCCTACTCGGTGGTGGGCTGGATGGTCGGCAAGCCGCCGTCGGGCTACACGACGCTCGTGCTCTTCATGACGGTCGCCTCCGCGGTGCAGTTCGGGTTGATGGCGATCCAAGGGGAATACATCGCCCAGATCGTGGACGAGGCGAAGGGGCGGCCCGTCTACCTCGTCGCCCGGCGGGTGGCGTCGCGAGGCGACGCCGCGGAGCGTCGGCGGGCGGCCTGACCGACCATCGCCAGCGACAACCAGGGAGGCCCGGATGATATCGAAGCAGGAGACGGCCGCATGAGGATCAGCCGCGGCGCCGCCCTTGCGGTGCACTTCGTGCTCGACGCCTGCCTGCCGCCCATCCTTCGGGATCAGCCGTGGTTCATCTGGCTGCCGTTTCGGATGCTGTTTGGCCGACACGCCCGGACGTTCATGGAGTTCAAGGACCAGGCGCTCGATCTCGATGAGGAGGCGTTTCTTCGCGTGTATCGCGAGACGGCCGGCGTGCACGTGCGGCGGGACACCGATCTCAACGCCGCCTGCATCGCCCGGATCACCGATCGTGTCGTGGGGCCGCGGGTGCTCGAGGTCGGCTGCGGCCGCGGGCATCTGGCCGGCATGCTCGGCCGGCGGCACGAGGTGACCGCCTGCGACATCGCCATCGATGCGGAGGCCCGGAGCCGACACGTCCACGTGCGGTTCGTCGAGGCGAACGTGCAGCGGCTGCCCTTCGCCGACCGCTCGTTCGACACCGTCGTGTGCACGCACACGCTCGAGCACGTGCAGCGGCTCGATGCGGCCGTCCACGAACTCCGCCGCGTGGCGGCGCGGCGACTGATCGTGGTGGTGCCGCGGCAGCGACCCCATCGCTACACGTTCGATCTCCACCTCCACTTCTTCACGCTGCCTCACGTGCTCCTGGAGCGGTTTCCGGCCGACGCCTCGGTCGCGAACCGGCGGATCGACTCCGTCGGCGGCGACTGGTTCTACGAAGAATGGCGGACCGGGGAGGCGGCGGCGGATGGGGTGACCACCGCGGCCTGATGCCGGCGTTGCCCCGAATGCCCGGCTTGCCCCACTTCGGCGTCCTCAAATCTCCACGGGGGCGTGTCGATCTCCACCCCTCGGGGGTCTGATCGGGCGAGGCAACGCGATCGGAGAGACATGACCGCCGGCGTCACTGCCAGCGACGGTCCCGGGGGGGAGCGTCCACTGATCATCTGCGGAATGCACCGCTCCGGGACGTCGTTCGTGGCGTCGCTGGTGGCCGGGGCAGGCGTGCATCTCGGCGACAAACTCCTCGAGTCGTCGCCCGGAAATCCGCGCGGCCACTTCGAGGACGTGGGCATCCTCGAGTTCCACCGCACGGCGCTCGTCGCCAACGGCATCGTGTCTGAGGGCTACACCACGCAGTCGCCAATCGCGCTCTCGCCCTCGCTGCATCGCCTGGCGACCGAACTCGTCGCCACCCGCGCCGGCCGCGACCGAACCTGGGGCTGGAAGGAGCCGCGAACGACGCTGTTCCTCGACGTCTGGCGGAGGCTGCTGCCCGGCGGACGCTTCCTGCTCATGTTCCGCAGGCCCTGGGAGGTGGTTGACTCGCTGTACCGCCGAGGGGAGACGGCGTTTCGCCATAACCCGGCGTTCGCGCTCGACATCTGGCTGCACTACAACCGGCTCGCGCTCGAGTTCGCCGCCCGACATCCGGAGGCCACGCTCGTCTGCGAGGCCGCCCAGGCGGTGGCCGACCCGCGCGGGCTGTGCAACTCGATTCGCCAGCGGCTCGGTGTGCCGCTCGGCGACCCGCCCGACTGCTACGACGCCTCACTGCTCCGGCAGGACGCGGATGCGGGCCGGCCCGCGCTGCTGGCGGCCATGTGCCCCGAAGCGATCACGCTCTACCGGCAGCTCCAGGAACTCGCGGGCTCGAGTGCGGCGGCATCGCCGGAGAGCGTTGAGTGTGACACCGCGCCCACGGCCCTGCGGGCACACCTGCTCGCGGAGTGGCAGCGGTCGGCGGTGCACGAACACACGGGAGCCGCAGCGCGAGGGCAGCGCGGCCGCAGCACGCGGGGGAGTGAGCGGCTGCAGTGGCCGCGGCTGGCGTGGTGGCGACGACCGCCATCACGTCGCGCGGCGTGAGCTGCGGGCCGGAGGGGCGGACGCTCCCGGGGGGGGACGAATGCAGGAACGACGTTTCAGGATCAGGCGACCCGACGAGTCCGTCGAGGTCGAGGAGGCGGCACTGCCCACGGGCCACCCGGGGTGGCAGCAGACCGTCCGGGATGCGTGCGGCACCGTTCGCGACGCCCTCCGTCACGCGGAGCGCGCCGTGCGCCGGCTACGGAAGCGCCGCGGCACCGCCCCGGTTCCGGAGGAGTATGGTTGCGGACTGACGCGGTCCGCACCGCTTTGCCTGGCGACGCGGGTGCTGATCGTCGCGGAGGCGAGCATTCCCCAGTGCCTCAAGTATCGGGTTGTGCAGCGGCAGGAGGCCTTCCGGCGGCTCGGCGTCGAGTGCACCTGGCGATCGTGGGGCGATCGGGCTGCCTGCCGGGCGGCGCTCCAGACCCACTCGCATGCGATCTTCTACCGGGTGCCGGCGGAGGAGAGCGTGCTCGCCCTGGTGGCGGAGGCACGTCGGCTGCGGGTGCCGACCTGGTGGGAGGCCGACGACCTGATCTTCGACGAGGCGGCCATTCGCGCGAGTGAGGGCCTCACCAGGCTGGGCCGCAGGACGATCGAAGCGCTTGTGCACGGCGCCGATCTCTATCGCCGGGCGATGCTCGCCTGCGATGCCGCGATCGCATCGACTCCGCGGCTCGCCGAGGCGATGGAGCGGGCGGGGATGGAAGACGTGTGCGTGATCGCGAACGGACTCGATGCGCAGACGCTGGCGGCCGCGGAGGCGGCCCGTGCGGCTGCGGATGAGGGCCACGAGGCGGATGGGGCCCATGCGGCGGACGAGAGCCTCGTGCGGATCGTGTATGGATCGGGCACCAACGCCCACGACGTCGACTTCTTGGAGGCGGCGCCGGCGATCGCGCGGGTGCTCGATCGCTGTTCCCAGGCACGGCTGCGGCTGGTGGGGTCGGTGGCGGTGCCCGCGTGCCTCGAGCGGCACGCCGACCGGATCGAACGGCTGCCGGCACGCGGGTTCGAGGACTACCTCCACGTCCTGGCGGGCGGCGACATCGCCATTGCCCCGCTGGAGGATGCCGCGTTCAGCGATGCCAAGAGCGCGATCAAGTATCTGGAGGCGTCGATCCTCGGCCTGCCGAGCGTCTGCTCGCCCCGGGCCGCGTTCGCGTCCATGATCGTCGATGGCGTCAACGGACTACTCAGTGACGACGACCAGTCGTGGGAGGAGGCGCTTGCGAGCCTCGTGACCGAGCCGGCACGCCGGCGACGGATCGGAGCCGCCGCCCGCGCGACGGTCCTTCGCGACGCCGCGCCGGCCCGCATCGCGCACCGGCAGGTGGCGCCGCTCGTCGCCGACGGTCGCGGCCGCACCCGGTTGCAGGTGCTTTCGGTCAATGTCTTTTACGGGCCGCGGACGTTCGGCGGGGCGACGATCGTCGCGGAGAGCGTGAATCGACTGCTGCACGACCAGCACGGCATCGACGTGCATGTCTTCACCACCGTGCCCACCACCGTCGCGCCACCGCACGCGCTGCATCGCTACGAGTACGACGGCATCGGCGTCTTCGGCATGGGGTTGCCCGACGGGGCGCACGACGGCCCCGGCGGGTTCGACAACCCCGCGGCGGCCGAGTGCTTTGACGAGGTGCTCGACGCGGTGTCACCCGACGTCGTGCACTTCCACTGCATCCAGGGGATCGGCATCGGGGCGGTCGAGAGGTGCCGCGCGCGCGGCGTCGCCTACGCCGTCACGCTGCACGATGCCTGGTGGCTCTGCGGGCGGCAGTTCATGATCGACCGGCAGGGCCGCTCCTGCCACCAGCAGCGGATCGATGCGGACGTGTGCGCGGCCTGCGTCGACAACGCGCGAACGCTGCCGGGGCGGATCCGGCGGACCCGCGACGCGCTGGCCGCGGCCGACCTGCTCATGGCCCCGAGCCGGTTCTTCGCCGACTTCCACGCGGCCAACGGGTTTCCCGGGGTGCTCGTCAACAAGAACGGCGTGGCGCCGCCCCGCTCCGGGGCCCGCGTCCGCCGCGACGGCCGGGTGCGGGTGGGATATGTTGGCGGCAACACGCCGATCAAGGGCTTCCACCTCGTGCGCAGGGTGTTTGCGGAGCTGGGCCACCTCCCCGCCACGCTCGTGCTCGCCGACAACACGCTGAACCTCGGGTTCTCGTCGTTTGGCGCCGATGCCATCGCCGGCCTGCCGCACGTGGAGGTGGTGCCCGCCTACACCCACCGCACGATCGACGACTTCTTCGCCGACATCGACGTGCTCCTGTTTCCCACGCAGTGGAAGGAGAGCTTCGGGCTTACGGTTCGCGAGGCGATCGCCCGGAACGTGTGGGTGATCGCCACCGACGCCGGCGGCGTGGTCGAAGACATCCTGCCGGGCCGCAATGGGACGGTGATTCCCTTCGCCGACGACGGCACGGCGCTGCGAGCGGCGGTCGTCGATGCCGTCGGCATGATCGATCGCCTCGCTCCTGGATCGCCGATGGCGTTCGCGGCGGACGGCATCCGGTTCTGGGATGCGCAGGCCGCGG
>JBBAVQ010000082.1:0-11026 GCA_040397625.1 Pirellulales bacterium
TGGGCCGTGTTCTGGGCAGAGGCCGTGCCGGCGACGCCCGCTGCGAGCAGGGCGGCGATGAGCAGTCGCGTGCAGCAGGTCGTGGCGGACGTGCAGGCCTGGTTCCACGGCATGCGGGCGAGGAGCATCGCCATGCCGCAGGTGTCGGTGACACCGGCGAACACGAGCCCGCAGCCGACGAAGCCCGCGAGGCCGGCGCCGATCGCCTTCCAGTTCACCGGGGCGTCGGGGCCGAAGGCGGCGAGGGCGGCACCGGTGGCGACGAGCGCTCCGGCGGAAATCCGCACCTGCCGCTCGAGCGACATCGCCTTCCGGCCGCGGACCACGGACAGACCGGCAGCCTCGCAGGCGGCCGTGCCCCCCTCGACGCTCACCACCTTGTCGATGCCGGCAGCGAGCATCTTCTCGCAGGCCTTCTGGCTGCGCCCGCCCGACTTGCAGACGAAGTACACCGGGCTGTCGCTGCCCAGTCCGGCGATGTCCTGCGGGGTGAGCCGGTCGAGGGGCACGTTGCGGGCGAAATCGACGTGGACCTCGCCGTACTCCGCCGGCGTGCGGACGTCGATCAGCGTCAGCGTATCACCGCGGCGGCGAAGGTCGGCGAGCGCGGCGGGGGAAATCGTGGCGACCATGGAATCCTCCGGACAGATGGGGTGATGGATGGCAGCGGCTTCCGGCCGCCCACCCAGGATAATATATCGTCATCTCGCGATATGTCAATCACTTTTTCCGGGCGGGAGGCTGGTCTCGAAGCGCCGCCGGCCTGCGGGCGTAGATTGGTGCGATCCGGCCGATCCCCGGCCGGCTCCGAGTCACCGAAACAGGCCCCGATATGTCACGAACGTGGATGGCGATCGAGGAGCGGGTTCCAGGGCGGTCGTCCGCGGTGCGTCAGCACGTGGTCGAAGGCCCCGTGCTCCGTTCGAAGCTCGTCTCGTCGATCGTCGCGGAACTTGCCGCGGAGCCTCGCGCCGAAGCGTGGCTGGTCGCCCCGAGCCGCCGCGTCGCCCGCCAATGGATCGACTCGATCGCCCTTCAAGGCACCCCCGTCTTCAACGTCCGCGCGACCACGCCCCGGGCCCTGTGGTATGACCTCGCGGCAGCGTCGCTCGCGGCCGCCGGTCGAGCGGTTGCGTCGCCCCGGGCATCCCTCGTACTCCTCGAGAAGGTGCTCGTGAACGCCGACCGCGACGGTTCGCTCCGGTGCTTCGCGCGGCCGCGATCCTACCGGCGGCTCGCGGAACGGATGCTCGTGAGCCTCGCCGCGATCCGGATGGCCGGCCTGACGGTGCGCGACATCCGCAGCCGGCCGGGATTCGGCGAATCCGCCAAGGGCCACGACATCGCCCTGCTCCTCGAGGCCTACGCCGCGGCGCTCGCGGCCGCGAGGCTCGTCGATGCTGCAGACATCGCCGTGGCCGCCCTCCGCGTCGCCACCGAGGGCCCGATGCCCGCTGGCTGGAACCGGATCCTGATGCCCGAGGGGATCGAGCTCCGGCCGATTGAGGGCCGAGTGGTCGCCGCGCTCGGCGAGCGGGTGCGGCGGCTCGCGATCGACGGCGAGCCCACGTCGTTCGCCGATCCGGCAAGCGGCCCGATGCCAAGGTTTTTTCGGGCGATCGGCGAAGTCAACGAGGTTCGCGGCGTGCTGCGTCGCTGCCTTGCCGCCGGCATTCCGCTCGACACGGTCGAACTGCTCCACACCGACTCAGCCACGTATCCACCGCTCATCCAGGAGGTGCTTTCGGTGATGGCTGAAGGGCCCGACACCGCAGCCGCTCCGGCCGCCGAACTGCCGGTGACGTTTGCGGAGGGCCTACCGATCCGGGAATCGCGTCCTGCCCGGGCGTTGGCCGCCTGGCTGGCCTGGCGAGACGACGGCTATCCGCAGTGGCGCCTTGTGCAGATGCTCCGCGACGGACTGCTCGACTGGAGCCGCGTGGCCCGCGAGAACGGCGCTGGTGCCGCCGGCAGCGAAGCGATGGCGGATCGGGCCGCCGCGGACGACGACGAGGTCGAATCGTCCACGGGCGCGCTCGTCACGCACGCCCGGCTCGTCCGCGAGCTCCGCCGTCTGCGGATCGGGTTCGACCTCGTCGCGGTGCCCGGGACGATCCGGGGGGCGATCGCCGCCGTCGTGGCGGCGCCGCTTGCTTCATTTACGGCCGGCAGCCGGGACGAGGACGAGGATGCCGACTACGACGAGCAGGCCGCGGGGCGACTGCGGGCGATACGGCTCGCCTCGCTCCACACGCTCGCAGCCCTTGTGGATCGACTCGTCGCGTGCGAGCCGAAGCCATCCGCGACGGCCGCCGACATCGTGGCGTGTGCCGAGGCGTTTTTGGAGCGCGTCGTGGCCAGCCGGAGCGAGTTCGACAATAACGCCAGAAACCGGCTGCGGGCGGAGATCGCCGACATGGGGCGGTGGCTCGCGGAGCACCCGGGGGCGGAGCCGAGGGACCTCCTCGACTGGCTCGCCGGCCTGGCCGACACGCTCGTCGTGATGGGCAGCGCGCCGCGGCCTGGATGCCTGCACGTGGCCTCGATCGCCACCGGCGGCCACTCGGGGCGGCCGCACACCTTCATCGTGGGCCTCGACGAAAACCGGTTTCCCGGGCCGGGAAGTTCCGACCCCGTGCTGCCCGATGGTGATCGGGCAGCGCTGTCGGCCGATCTCGACCTCGGCGCGACCATGACGCGGCGAACCCGCGAGGAGTTCTGGAGGCTGCTCGGTCGCCTGCGGGGCGACGTCCACCTTTCCTACAGCTGCCGGGATCTGGTCGAGCAGGCGGAGAGATTCCCGAGCCCGCTGCTCCTCGAGGTCTACCGCCGTCGCGAAGCCGCACCGCAGGCCACGCTGGCCGACTTCATCGCCGCAGTCGCCGCCGAGACGGAGTCGTTCATTTCCGGCGACGCCGGCTCGGCGCTCACCGCCGCAGAGTGGTGGCTGGCCACGCTCGGCGAGAGCCCCTCGATGCCGGCGGTTCGGCAGGCGATCGCATGCCACGGCGAACCGCTCGTTCGTGGACTCGAGGCCGAGGAAAACCGGAGTTCTTCCAGGTTCACCCCGTTTGATGGCCTCGTCACCGACGCTGGTGCGGCACTCGATCCCACGAGCCCGCTCGGCCGCGTCGCCTCGGCTCATAGCCTCGAGACCCTCGGCACCTGCCCGCGGCGATTCTTCTTCCGCTATGGGCTCGACGTCCAGCCGCTCGACTCGCTCGAGCCGGAGGAAGGTCGTTGGCTCGATCACATGGAGCACGGCAGCGTCCTCCATGAGGTGCTCGAGCGGTTCATGAGGCTCTTCCTCCACGCCGCCCCCGGCCGGCCTCCGGCCGACGCCCCCCGCCCCACGTTCGGCGAGCACGAAGAAACCATCCTCGGGATTCTCGAGGACGTGCTCGCGGCGAAGCGGGTCGAGAAGCCGTCGAACGACGAGGCCGCCGTCGCCGCCGCCCGTCGCGAACTCGCCGCTGCCGTGCGGACGTTTCTTCGGGCCGAGGAGGAGTATTGCGCGACCACTGGTTCGCGACCGGTTGCGCTCGAGGCGGCGATCGGGTTTATCCCAGAGGGGGAGGGCACGGCCTTCGACCGCACGGAGCCGGTGCCGCTGCCCCTGGCAGAACACCGCGCCATTCGCGTTCGCGGCTTCGTCGATCGGATCGATGCCGATGGCCGCGATGGCGCCGGCCACGGCTACGTCATCATCGACTACAAGAAGGGTCGCTCGAAGCGGTTCAAGAAGGGCGGTTCCGATGCGCTTGCCGTCTTCGACGAGGGCCGGCGGCTGCAGCACGGTCTCTATGTTTTGATGGTGCGGCATCTGGCCGGCGACGTCGCCGACACCGTGGATGCCACGGTCACGGAGTTTGCCTACCTGTTTCCGGGTGCCGATACCGACGGCGAGCGAGTCGAGTGGACCGCCGACCAGCTCGACGGCGTCACGCAGGTCGTGGGGAAGCTCTGCGACATCGCCGCAGCCGGCGCGTTTCTGCCGACGAATCATCCCATGGACTGCAACTACTGCGACTTTCTCGACGTCTGCGGTGACCCGGCGAAGACTGCCCGCCAGGCAAACCGCAAGCTCGCCGGCGACGAAGGCCGCTACGGCGCCGAAGGGCAGACGCTGGCGACGCTCTTTGCAGGCGTTCGTGAGGTCGGCGACGCCGCCTTGCGGGCTGGAGTGTCGCGGCCGCAGCCGCGGGACTTCGAGCCCGCGGACGAGCCGCCGCCGGGCGATCTGCAAGACGCCGAGGCACGTCAGGCCATCGCCGCCGAGTTGGGCACGAGCATGCTCGTCGAGGCCTCTGCAGGCACCGGCAAGACGACCTGCATGGTCGACCGAATGACGGCGCTGGTGCGCACCGGCACGGCCACGGTGGGCCAGATCGCCGCCATCACCTTCACGAAGAAGTCGGCCGCCGAACTGGCCCGCAGGTTCCGCGAGCGGCTGGAGGGAGACGCAGCCGATGCCCGGCTTCCGGAGGCCGAGCGGCGGCGGCTTCAGGCTGCCCTCGCCGAAATCGATTCGGCCGTGATCGGAACGGTGCACTCGTTCTGCGGTCGCCTTCTGCGGGAGCGGCCCATCGAGGCGGGACTCGATCCGTCGGTCGAAACCCTCGACGCCGTCACCGAGCAGACCCTCCGCGGTCGGGCCTGGCGGCGTTTCTGCGATCTCGTCGGCCGCGACGAGGCACTCGCCGCCCTCCGGCAATCGCTGGAGGAGGCCGGCGTGGATCTCCGCGATCTCCGCGGGGCGTTCGAGACGTTCGTGTCGCAGGGCGATGTTCGCGACTGGCCGCGCGAGCCGGTGGATGCGCCCGACATCCGCGGCCTCATGGAGCAGATCTGTGCCGAGATCGACGAGCGGCTCGAGGGCCCGCTCGTGCCCTGGAACGACCGCGCCCCGAGCGACGGGCTCATGAACGCGCTGGACGCGGCCCGTCGGGCCTGGCGGACCCGCCAGGACGACTCGCCGGCGGCGTTGTTTCGAGTTGCAGAAAAGCTGGAGGGCAACTGCCCGGCCATCGTCCAGAAGCTCTGGTTTCCTCGGATCACAGGCCGCGACGAGAAAAAGGCCGCCACGCAGGAGCTCGAGGCCTGGTGGGCAAGTCTCGCGACGCGTGTCCGCGAGCCGCTCCGCGAGTGGCGGGCCTACCGCTACCAGTTCGTGATTCCTCTCCTCGAAGCCGCCCGCGACCACTACGAGCGACTCCGGATCGAGGAGGGCGTGCTGTCGTTTCAGGACCTCCTCTCGAAGACGGCGGAACTCCTCCGCACGCGGCCTGCGATCCGAGTCGGCTTCACGGCGCGGCATCCGTTCCTGCTCGTGGACGAGTTTCAGGATACCGATCCTCTCCAGGCGGAGATGCTGCTCCTGCTCGCCGCCGATGCCCCCGAGGCGACCGACTGGCGGCAGACGCGAATCCGGCCCGGCAGCCTGTTCGTGGTGGGCGATCCGAAGCAGTCGATCTACCGCTTCCGGCGGGCCGACATCGACACGTTCGAGTTCGTCAAGCAGCGGATCGAGGCGTCGGGAGGACGGGTGCTCCATCTCAATACCAACTTCCGCACCAACCGCGAACTCGTGGACTGGGTCAATCGGCAGTTCGCGGATCGCTTCGCCGGCCACCGTCCGGACGGCGGCGTGGCCTTCGGCCCGGCGTTCACCGCCAGCGAGGCCGGTCGGCGGATCGGCACCACGGGCGTTCTCACCGGCCTGCGGCAGCTGCGGGTCCGCACGAAGAACGTCGATGCTGAGGCGGAGGCGGTGGCCCAGTTCATTCGCCGTGCGATCGACCACCGGCTCACGGTGCCCCGCTCGTCCCCGGACGACGCTTCGGCGTGCCGGCCCGAGGACTTCATGATCGTCACCTGGGATACCAGCGAGCTTTCGACCTATGCGGCGGCACTCAACGCGGTCGGCCTGCCCTGCGACGTGACGGGCCGCAAGGGCATCCACGCCGCGGAGGAACTCGCCCTCCTGCAACGTTGCCTGCAGGTGGTCGCCGACGCCGACGACACGGTGGCGGCGCTGGCCGTTCTGCGGGGGCCGCTGTTCGGGTTCAGCGATGCCGACCTGTATGCCGTTCGTCGAGCCGGCGGCCGAATCGACGGGCGGTTGCACCTACCGCACGGTTTTGGCAATGAGGCCCTCGCGGCGCGCATGCGGGAGGCCGCCTCGGCCTTCCTGCGGTGGCGGAGGTTGGCGGGCTCGCTTCCCGTGGCGGCCGCGATCGAACGGATCGCCGATGACGCGGGGCTGCTCCTCGTTGCGTCGGCCGCCGGTGGCCTGGCCGGCCGCCGTGGTCGCGCCGCCGTGGGCACGATCGCCACGTTCATTGAGCGTGTGCGGGCGGAGCGGTCGCTGCTCACGTCGGTTCAGGATGTGGTCGATCGGATCGGGGATCTGGTTGCCGACGGCGCCGTGCGCCAGGACTTCGACACGCTCTCGATCGACGCGACGGCGGGCGGTGCGGTGCGGGTGATGAACCTCCACAAGGTCAAGGGCCTCGAGGCGCCGATCGTGTTCCTCTGCGATCAGGACGGACCCCGGCGCGACCGTGGCCCCTCGTGGCACGTGTCACGTGTCGGGGGCGCCGCCAGCGGCTCGCTGAAGGTCGCCCGGCCGGGCTTCTTCGGCAAAGACGGCATGATCCTCGCGGCACCGCGGCAGTGGGACGAGCACGAGGCGACCGAGAAACGGTATCTCGAGGCCGAGTACCTGCGGCTCAACTACGTCGCGGGCACGCGGCCTGGCACGTGTCTCGTTGCGTCGGTCTTCGAGACGCAGAAGGGGGAGATCACGGGGGGGTGGCGGGAACTGGCACCGGACGTGGCCGCGATGGCGAACCTCCCGGAACTCCCTGCCCATGCGGCCGCGGAGCAGGTCCGTGCCGCTGCGGAGAGCCTGCCTGTGGCCAATGCCACCACGATCGCGGCGGCCCGCGCGGAAGCCGCCGCACGGATGGCCGCGATCCGCTCACCCACGTTCGGCACGGTCACGCCGCGAGACTTTCTCACGGAACCGGCCGAACGGATTCGCCACACGGGCCGGGGGCTCGGCCAGGACTGGGGCACGGTGATCCATCGGCTCGTGGAACTCGCGGTCCAGAATCGCTCCGATCCGTCGCGGCCGCTCGATCTGGCGGCCGCCGCCGCGAGCATCGTGCAGGAGAGCGATCTCTCGGAGAGCGACGTCGATCGCGAGGAACTGGTCGAGAGGGCTGTGTCGCTCGTCGAGGAGATCTGCCGCAGCGACGTCTGGCAGCGGGTGACCGGCGGTGGTGAATGCCTCGTCGAGGTGCCGTTCTCGATCGCGGTCACGGCCGATGAGATTCCGTCGGGCGTGGACGTCGATCGTGGCCCCGCGGCCGCCGCAGCGGATCCGGTGGTGGCGGCGTCGTGCCCCGTCCTGATCCGGGGCCAGATCGACGCTGTGTTTCACGACGCATCGACCGCGCCTCCGGTGGGCATGACCGACTGGGTGATCGTCGACTGGAAGACGACCTCGGTGGCCGCCGCCGACGCAGCGAAACTCGAGGATCACTACCGGCCCCAGGTGCGGCTCTACGCCCGCTGCTGGGCCGCCGGCCCCGGGTGAGCGATCTGCGAAGTCGAGTGTGGGAGTGTGGTCGAGGAGGGCATGCCGAAACGCGGCGAGGTCCGGCCACGCCGCCTTGGCTACAACCTCGATGATCACCGGCGATGTGGCGTCGCCGCACGCGCTGCGAGACTCTTCCACTTCGGCGTCGCTGAGTTCGGCGGCGCGCAGACCCAGCGGCATGATCAAGCCAAGCAGCCAGGGCATGATCCAGCGACGCACCGTGAGAGGCGGGGGCATGGGAAAACCGCAGGAGGTGGTGAGCAGGGCCTCAGTCGACGGGTTGGCCCGAGCCAGGCAAGCGAGCTCCGCGTTTTCTTGGCCATCGTCGAGGTGCATCCTACCGGTTCGACCGTACCGCCCGCCGCGAAGGCACCGGCACGGGTACGATGGGCGTTGGCACCGAATCCGCCGTTCCGAATCATCCGCGCCGGGCGGTGATACGCAGGCCGGTTTGCACCTTGCCCCCAAACACGATCCTTCCATGACTCGCGTGTTTCTCAGGTCGATGCTTCTTGCCGTCGTTTGTGCGGGCGGGACACTCGCGGCAGCGGCGCAGCCCGCGCGGCCCAACATCCTGCATATCCACGCCGACGACCATCGGGCCGACGGCCTGCACGCTCTCGGCACGAAGGATCTCGTCACGCCGCACCTCGACGCACTGGTCGCCCGCGGCACCACGTTCACCCGCTGCTACACCATGGGCTCGATGATCGGCGCCGTCTGCACGCCGAGCCGCACGATGATGCTCACCGGCCGCTCGTGGCAGCGGATTCCGGGAGCGCCGGCTGCCGCTGCCAATGCGGCTGACCCGGCCACGTTCCTGCCCAAGGTTCTGGCCGCCGCGGGCTACGAGACCTGGCACATGGGCAAGCCCGGCAACTCCTTCACCGCGGGCATCCAGGCCTTCGAGACGAACATCGAGGATGCCGGCCACGGCGCACTCCCCGAAACCGACCGCGCCCACACCTCCCGCCGGATGGCCGACCGCACCATAGAGTTTCTCGAGCAGCGTGCGAAGAAGGGCGAGTCGCGGCCCTTCTCCATCTATCTCGCGCCGCCGGTGCCCCACGACCCGCGGGTAGCCGAGTCACAGTTTCATGCGCTGTATGACCCGAACACGATCCCGCTGCCCGCCGCGTTCCTGCCACAGCATCCGTTTGACAACGGCGAGATGAGCGTCCGCGACGAAAGGCTTGCACCCTGGCCGCGCACGCCGGCCGACACCCGCCGCCAGCTGGCCGACTACTACGCCTGCATCACCGGCCTCGACCACCATGTCGGCCGGATCCTCACCGCACTGGAGGCCTGCGGTCAGCTGGAGAACACGATCGTGATCTTCAGCGCCGACAACGGCCTCTCGATGGGGGAGCACGGCCTGCTCGGGAAGCAGAATCTCTACGAGTTCGGCGGGATGCACGTGCCGCTGGTCGTGGCCGGACCCGGCATCTCCCAGGGCAGGAGCGATGCCCTGGTCTACCTCATGGATCTCTTTCCGACACTCGTCGACTATGCCGGCGCGCAGGCTCCCGCCGGCGTCGAGGGGCGGTCGCTGCGGCCCGTCGTCGAGGGCAGAGCGGCTGGCGTCCGCGACGTGCTCGTGACCGCCTACCGCGACTGCATGCGGGCGATCAGTGACGGCCGCTGGAAGCTGATTCGCTATCCGCTTGTCGATCGGACGCAACTCTTCGACCTGGCTGCCGATCCACACGAGTTGGTTAACCTCGCCGGCCGTCCCGAGCATGCGGCGATGACTGCGCAGCTCACGGCACGGCTCGAGCACGAGATGACGGCGCTTGCCGACCCGTATCCGCTCCGGGTCGAGCGGCCGCAGCCGGCCGACTGGCGGCCGCCCGTTGACGGCGGTGGAAAGCAGCGGCGCGGGGACCGGGCCGCGACGGTCCAAAACGGCGACGCACAACCGTGAAGTTTTTTGGGAGAGACGGAATCGGCGCGACAGCCTCGTCCGCCCCTCGTTGCTCCCTCGCTACGTCGCGAAGCAGAGCAACCGGTGAAACCCGTCGGCATCCACGAATCGCTCATCTGCCGGCTTCGCGAATCCTGCGTCTTCATGCTGCTCGGAATCACGCTCGTTCAAGAACGCAAGACATCGCGTCCGTACGCCGTCGCCATGCAATGGGTGCACCGAGAAAGCCATCGAGATTTTCTATGCATACGAGAGGAAATACCTCATCTTTCGAATGGCTTGAGAAGGCGATAGAAGTGCTGATGGGGTGTGACGATGGTGCCCAACCATCTGCAGCCGATTCGCAAAGCCGCGAAGGCGGAGCCGGCCTGACCCAGGGATCCGCCGGACAGGGAGGTCTCAATCCATGGCGTGCGGCAACCTCATGTGGACACCCGTCGAGCACTGCGAACTCTGCCTCGGCAAGCATTTCACCGTGGTCGGGTTACGAGATCGCGCCGGCAAGCAGCTGAGGACCGTCGTTTGCGAGGGCTGCGGCCTGGTGTTTTCTGATCCAAGGCCAAGCACAGCGCACATCGACGACTACTATCGTGAGCACTATCGCGTGGCCTACAAGCATGCGTGGCAACCCCGACTGAAGCACATCTACCGTGGCGGGCAAGTCGCGCAGCAGCGACTCCGGTATGTCACGCCGTTCCTCACGCCCGGATGCAGCGTGCTCGATTTCGGCTCCGGCGGCGGTGAGTTTGTCTTCATGCTTCGCGAACTCGGGTACGACGCCCGCGGCATCGAGCCGAATGTCGGCTACGCCGAGTACTCACGCGACGCACTTGGCATCCCCGTCCAGATCGGCGGCTTCACCGCAGCGTCCGTCGAAGATGACAGCCTTGATCTCATCACGCTTTTTCATGTCGCTGAGCATTTGGAGCACCCCGTGGAGGCCTTCCGGAAAGCATCGGGTTGGCTGCGTGTCGGTGGCCGGCTTTACATCGAGGTGCCAAACATCGAGAGTCAATGCACCTGGCCCTCAAGCCGCTTTCATCGGGCGCATCTCTACAACTTTAACGCGGCCACGCTCGCGCATGCAGGTCGCTGTGCCGGGCTCAACCCAGTCTCGACGTTTTCGTCCAGTGACGGTGGGAATGTGACCGCCGTCTTCGAAAAGACGAATTGTGCCTCCGAGACTCTCCCTACGAAATTGCCCGGTAATGCTGAGCGGGTGCGTCGGATCTTGGGAGGCCACAACTCCCTGATGCACTTCTTCAAAACGCATCCGTACGTGCGTCCACTGAAAAAGCTTCAGCGATACTTCCATGAATGCCGCGCGATCGCCGGATTCACGGACGGCCAACAGTTGCTCAGATGCGCCGTCAAAAACAGCTTTGGGAAAGCTGGGACGCCGAGGCAGTGTGCCTGACGATTGACCAATCACCGTGCCGGAGACGCGGCGAGGACGTGGCGTAGGACCGCGGCCGGGGGCACGGGATTAGCCGGGG
>JBBAVQ010000083.1:0-2805 GCA_040397625.1 Pirellulales bacterium
ACGGCCGGTCGGCTTGTACGGCACCTGTACAAGCCCAACGCCGTGAGGCGTGGGGCGAACCGCCGCTTGACGCCGTATTCAACGTGATGCGTTCGCGGCCTCACGGCCCGAGCGCCCTCATGCCGTCATCCCCTCGCTGCCGCTCGGGGCTTCCTGGTTGCACGAGCCGCGCACCTGGCATGCCCCCATCGCTTACACGATTGGGCTTTCTGATGGAGCGAACGTCCGGCGACGGGGCATGGGCAACCCCGAGGCACGCGGGGCGAACACAGGTTGGAAACCCGCGCTCCTGAACCGGCCTTGCGGCGACGCCCCCGCTTCGCCATTCTCCGCGGCCCACCGAGGCTGCCGCATGCTGATCTCACACCGCCACATGTTCGCGTTCGTTCACGTGCCCAAGACAGGCGGCTCGAGCGTCGCCTATTCGCTCTGGAAGTTCGCCGACCACACGGGCGGCTACTGGGCCAACCGTTGGCTCACGAAGATCGGCATCCACGTCAATCACTATGCCCCGTATCGACAGCGGAAGTTTCGTCCGCACACCCCGGCCGACGACCTCCGGCGAAACCTGCCGGCCGGAGTGTTCGAGTCGCTGTTCACCTTCGCCTTCGTCCGCAACCCGTGGGACCTGCTGGTCTCCTACTATCACTTTCTCCGCGACGCCGAAGGGCATTCCAGACACGTCAGCCATCGCCGTCGCCGAACGGCCCAACTGCCCGACTTCGAGGCCTACGTTCGCTACGAGATCGGCCGTGGCAAGATTTCGCAGACGCGGATGGTGGCCGACCGCCGCGGCCGCGTGATCGTCAACTTCCTCGGCCGCTACGAGTCGCTCCACACCGACTTCGCCCACGTCTGCCGCTGCATCGGCATCGACGCCTCCCTCGGGCAGGCCAACGCGAGCACCCGGAGCGATTACCGCGACTACTACACCGACCGCCTCGCCGCCCTCGTTCGCGACCACTTTGCCGAGGACATCGAGCGGTTTGGCTACGAGTTTGCCGCCCCGGACGTGGCCGCCGCTCGGCCGTACCGTGAGGCCGCCTGATCGGACAGGGCGTGCCGGTTTTGACGGGCCGGGCGTGCCGGCTACGATGATCTGACTGCAGAACACCCTTCCGCCCCACCGATTGCTCCCATCATGGCCAAAGCCGGACCCCGCAAGAAACTCCCCAAGGAACTGGCGGTCATCAACGCCGACAACTGCACGGGGTGCGAGTCGTGCCTCGAGGTCTGCCCGGTTGACTGCATCGTGAAGGTGCAGCAGTTCGATCAGTTCCACAACCTCCAAAGTTGGTGCGAGATCGACATCGAGCGGTGCGTGGGCTGCGAGGTCTGCGTGCACATTCCGGGCAAGAAATCGAACCCCTACGACCTCAAGGTCTGCCCGTGGGATGCGATCGAGATGGTGCCGACCGAGCAGGTGGCCCAGGTGGTGGCCCAGATCGGCGGGCCGCCGGAATACGTCGAGCAGAACTGGGACCGGCTCGTGAACACGGCCCAGCATCTGGCGGAACTGAAGGTCGCGGCCGGCTGACGGCCCGTGCCCCCTGACGATTCGCCTCGTTGACGTGGTTGACGCGGCCGCACGGCACAGCCTATAACGGTACACGCGTACACCACCCGCGGAGGCCGCGATGGCACCTGCTCCCGCCGTCCTCGACGACTCGTTCCTCGCCCACGTCCGACTCGCGTGCGTGCCTGGCATCGGCGGCCGGCTCCGCCGCCTGCTGCTCGATCGATTCGGTTCACCACAGGCCGTCTTCACCGCCACGCCGAAGGAGATCGCCTCGGTGGGGAGGATCGGCCCGCGGCTCGCGGCGCTGATCCCGACGCTCGCCACGAGCGGCGTCGCCGAGGAGGTGCTCGACACCTGCCGTCGCGGCCGGATCGAGGTGGTGATCGAGGGTGGGGATCGTTACCCGGCCCTGCTGTCCCGCATCGACGATCCTCCCGGAGTGCTGTTCGTCCGCGGTTCGATCGAGCCATGCGACGCCCTCGCCGTGGCCGTGGTCGGCTCCCGGCACCCTTCGCCCTACGGCAAGCGGGTCGCCTGGCAGCTCGCCGGGGGCTTGGCCAGGGCGGGCTACACGGTGGTGAGCGGACTGGCCCGCGGCATCGACGCCGCGGCGCATCGCGGCGCGCTCGACGCCGGCGGACGCACGATCGCGGTGCTCGGCACCGGCGTGCTCAACATCTATCCCCCCGAACACGCCGACCTGGCCGCCGAGGTGATCGGCCGCGGAGCGGTGGTCAGCGAGGCGCCGCCGCTGGCGGAGGGACATGCCGGTGCCTTCCCGCAACGAAACAGGATCGTCTCGGGGCTCACCCTCGGCACGCTGGTGGTCGAGGCCGCCGAGCGATCGGGCGCCCTGATCACCGCGCGGCTCGCCGGTGAGCAGGGCCGCGAGGTGTTTGCGGTGCCGGGGCAGGTTGACTGCCGGACGGCCCGGGGCTGCCACCGACTCATCCGCGACGGGGCGAAGCTCGTCGAGAGCGTGGACGACATTCTCGAGGAACTCGGCCCCCTGTTCGAGACGACGACCTCGGCCGACGGCCGAGCCGTGCGATCGCCCGCCGAGCTGCAACTGGGCGACATCGAGCAGCGGGTGCTGGCCGCGGTCGATGCCTCCGGTAGCCCGTCATCCATCGAGATCGACGAAGTCGTCGCGGCGAGCGGCTTTTCCGCATCCCAAGTGCTCTCCACGATCGGCGTGTTGGAGATGCGGCGGCTCCTCCGCCGCCTGCCTGGCAGCCGTGTCGGCCGGGTCTGACAGAGCTCAGACGGATCCATTTTTGTGCGGC
>JBBAVQ010000083.1:2905-10980 GCA_040397625.1 Pirellulales bacterium
CCGTACAAGCCCAACGCCGTAAGGCGTGGGGCGAACCGCCATCAGTCGCCGCATCCATCGTGATACGCCCGCGGCCTCACGGCCGGTCGGCTTCCCCTGCCCTCGCCCAAACCCAACGCCGCGGCACCACATCCGTTTGGCACGCCGATTGCTCTCTTCACTCACGCCGCCAAGAGTCGCCGCGACGACCTGCGGCCCAGGTGGCTGTTTTGACGGCCCAAACACCATGGAGCCAGTGCCGTGCACCCCCCACGATCTCCCCGTCGTCCGTATCAAAACGCAACGCGCGCCGCATTTTGCATCGGCCCAGAGCGTTTGGAATCCCGGTCCCTGATGGCGGCCGACTCCCACATGGCCATCGGCATGAATCTGGAGAACGTCGTCGACTGGTCACCGGCCTGGACCTTCAAAGATGCGTTCAAGGCCTCGCGGCCGTGGATCGACCAGGCCTTCAACACGACCACCTGGGCGACGTCGTGGGACGATCCCTCCACGCCACCCCTGGCTCTCGACGCCGACGGCAACGTCCTGCGACTGGCCACGTGGACCAATGCCGCCGGGCACACGGTGCAGCAGCGGGCAGGCACGCTCATGTTCCGCGGCCTCGGGGGCGGATACGCCGCCGGCACCTACCATGCCGAGTGGGACGGCGACGGCGTGGTCTCCTTCGGGTTCGATGCCCGCGTCACCGCCAGCGGCCGCACCGCGGCGGGTCGCAGCTACGCCGACCTGCTCGTCACCCCCTCCGACGACGGCATCCTCATGGTGATCGAGTCCACGAATCCTGCGAATCCGGTCCGCACCTTCAACGTCTGGATGCCCGACTGGCAGGGGCAGCGTTTTGCGGGGCAGCAGTGGCAGCCCGGGGCGTCGTTCTCGCCGTTCCATCCCCTCTTCCTCCAGCGGCTCACCCCCTTCCACACGCTCCGCTTCATGGGGATGCAGGAGACCAACTCGTCCGACATCCGCACCTGGTCGGACCGCCGCAGCGCCGCCGACATCCGCCAGGGCTCCGGACCGGGGGGTACCGCCAGCGAGCCGACCGTCAATGGCATCTCGGTCGAATACATGGTGCAGCTCGCCAACGACCTCGACGCCGATCCGTGGTTCAACATGCCCTACCTCGCCGACGACACCTTCGTGCGGCGATTCGCGACCTACGTGCGAGACCACCTGGAGCCTGGGCGGAAGGTGTTCGTGGAGTGGGCCAACGAAGTCTGGAACTTCGGCTGGGGATTCGAGGCCTCGCACTGGATCGAGGCACAGAAGCGACTGCCTGAGAATGCCGGCCTCGATCCCGATCTCGCCCAGTGGCAGATCGCCGGCCGCGAGGCCAAACGCGACATGGACATCTGGTCGGGCGTGTTTGCGGGCCGCACGGATCGGCTCGTCCGCGTGGCTGCCGGCTGGGCGGCAGTGGACTGGGTGAGCGGGCAGATCGCGGAAGCGATGGGCGGCTCGTTCGACGCGATCGCGATCGCTCCCTACATCACGCCGACCGACGACCAGCGGGCCGCCTACTCCGCAGGCACCACCGTCGATCGCGTGATCGCCGACACGCGGGCCAACGTGGCGACCAGCCTCGCGTGGACGGCCAACCACGAACAGCTGGCGCAGCAGTGGTCGGCACGGCTCGGGAGGCCGATCCAACTGGTTGCCTATGAGGGCGGCCCCCACCTCGACGGCCGCGGCGAGCCCTACCAGCAGGCCTTCTACGCGGCCACCAACGACCCGCGCATGGGCGACATCGCGCGCGACTATCTCAAGGGCCTCGACGCAGCGGGCATGGACCTGTTCGTAGACTTCCAGTTCACCGGCCAGGCTGGAGCCACTCCGTGGGGCGACTTCGCGAAGCTTCACCGGATGGACGAACCGCTCGCCACGGCCTACCGCTACGCGGCCGTGGTGGCCGCCGCCGACGGCTCCCTCTGGGCCCCGGCGCCGCCGCTGCTCCCATCCCTGAGCATCGCCTCGGCGGCCATCGCCGAGGGAAACACGGGGCGGAAACTCCTCGTGTTCACGCTCACGCTGTCAGCGGCATCCGCCACGCCCGTCGCGGTTGCCTGGGGCACGGCCAATGGCACGGCCGTCGCCGGCCGCGACTACGTGGCAGGCCGCGGAACGGTCACCTTCAAGCCCGGACAGACGCGGCGGACGATCAGCGTGTGGGTGATTGGCGACCGGCTGCGCGAGGGCAACGAGACCTTCTCGGTGAACCTCACCGCACCGGCGAACGCCGTGCTCGACTCAGGCAGCTCACGGGCGACCGGCACGATCATCGACGACGACGGCCGCCGCCGTGCCGCCTTCGCCGCGCTGGCGACCCCGGCGCCGGCGAGCGTCACCGGAAAGCGGGTGCGGTAGGAGGTCGGCTTCTCCTGCGGGGGATGGCCGCGTAGACTCCTCCCCCATGGATACAGCCCTTCTCAATCGCTCCGCGTCGATCCGGGCCCGCCTGCTCCAGCTGCGGGACTCTCTTTGACTGGGAAGGACGCAAGGAGTCGGCCGCCCGGCTCGAGGGCGCGATGGGTGAGGCCGATTTCTGGAATAACCAGGAAAAGGCTCAGGCCACGGTCGCCGAGTTGAAGGGTCTCAACTCGATCCTCAAGCCGCTCGAGGAGGCTCTCGCCACCGGCAACGACCTCGAGGCCCTCGAGGAACTCGCCCGCGAGGATGCCACGCTCGAGAGCGAACTGGCCACGGAGGCCGACCGCCTCGAGAAGATGGTCGATGCACTGGAACTCACGTCGCTCCTCTCGGGCGCCCACGACTCCAGCGACGCCCTCGTCTCGATCCACGCCCGCGACGGCGGCACCGACGCCAACGACTGGGCCGAAATGATGCTGCGGATGTACTCCGCCTGGGCCTCGAAGCACGACTACACCGTCGAGCTTCTCGATCGCCAGGACGACGCCGTGGCCGGGATTCAGAGCGCCACCATCGCCATCAAGGGTCCCTGGGCCTACGGCTATCTCAAAGGCGAGACGGGCATTCACCGGCTGGTCCGCATCAGCCCCTTCAACGCGGAAGGCAAGCGGCAGACAAGCTTCGCCGCCGTGGACGTGGCGCCCGAAATCGCCGACGACGACACCGAGGTCGAGATCCGCGACGAAGACATCCGCGAGGACGTCTTCCGGGCCAGCGGTGCCGGCGGCCAGCACGTCAACAAGACGTCGAGCGCCATCCGGCTCACGCATTTTCCCACCGGGATCGTCGTGCAGTGCCAGAGCGAGCGGAGCCAGCACAAGAACCGGGCCACCGCCCTGAAGATGCTCCGCGCCCGGATCGCCCGGATCCAGGAGGAAAAGCGGGAGGCTGAGAAGCACGCCCAGCACCAGTCGAAGCCCAAAACCGGGTTCGGGTCGCAGATCCGCAACTACTTCCTCCACCCCGACCAGCGGGTCAAAGACCAGCGAACCGGCCATTACGTCGGCAACTTCCAGAGCGTGCTCGATGGCAACCTGGACGGGTTTTTCGACGCCTACCTGCGGTGGAATGCCTCGGGCTCCGCGGCCGCCGCAGACGACGACGCCTAGCCTTGCTGGACTGTCCAGCGGCGGCGGGCTACATTCGTGCCTGTCCCCCCGCTGGTCCACCAAGGAAATCCATGGCCGAGAAAGAACAGGCTCTCGAGGTCGAGGGCGTCGTCACGCAGGCCCTCGCCAATACCCGCTTCCGGGTCCAGATCGCGGGCGGACACATCGTCAACGCCCACGTCGCCGGCCGCATGCGGAAAAACTTCATCCGCATCGTGCCTGGCGACAAGGTGAAGGTTGAACTCTCCCCCTACGACCTCACCAAGGGTCGGATCACGTTCCGCGAACGGTAGATCCCGCGCCACCCGGCCCGGGGCCTTCACGACGCGGCCGGTGCTTCGCCGTCGTTCTTCTTCTCGAGGAACTGCATGAGGTCGCCGAAGGTGCGGAGCGGTTCTTTACCCTCGCGCATCTCCTTGGAGATCTTCGCCGGCGGCGCCTTGGGCTTCGACACGTAGACGCGTGGCTCGGGCTGGCGGGCCGGCCGTTCAGGCCGCTCATGCCGCTGGCCCCGGGGCCGCGGAGGCCTGGGGGGCCGCTCCGTGGGCTGGGCGGCCCGCTGCGGCGGCTGCTCGGCCCGCTGGGCCTTTCGCTCCTTCTGCTCTCGTCGGGCCTCCTCGAGCCGTTGCTGCCGCTCCCGCTCCGCCGGCGGGATCATCGTCAGCGACACCCGGCGTCGGGCTTTGTCGAGTTCCAGAACCCAGACCGGCACGATCTGCCCCACGCTGACGAAGTCGTGAGGATCACGGACGTATTGGCTGGAGAGCTGGCTGAGGTGCACCAGTCCACTGTCGTGGAGGCCGATATCGACGAACGCCCCGAAGTCAACGACGTTGAGGACCGAGCCCATGAGCTCCATGCCCACGGCGAGGTCCTCGAGCTTGAGCACGCCCTTCTTGAAGAACGGCTTGGGGAGGTCCTCGCGGGGATCGCGGCCCGGCCTCGCCAGCTGTTCCACGATGTCGGCGAGCAGCAGCCGTCCCACACCCAGTTCGCGGGCGAGCGAATCGAGGTCCACCGCGGCCGCCTTCTCGGCGAGCGCCTCGGCCTGCGGACGCGATGCCAGATCGGCGACGCTGCCGCCGAGCCGCTCGAGCACCTGCTCCGCAACGGGGTAGCTCTCCGGATGAATCCAGGTGGAATCGAAGGGGTTCGTGCCGCCCGGAATCTTGAGGAACCCCACGGCCTGCACGTAGGCAGCCTCCCCGAAGCCGGGAACCTCCAGAAACTGCTGCCGCGACGTGAACGGTCCGTTCTTCATCCGCCACTCGTGGAAGTTCTTGGCGGTGGCCTGATTGAAGCCCGACACCCGCCGGAGCAGCGCGGGGCTGGCCGTGTTCACATCCACGCCGACGTAGTTGACGCAGCTCTCCACGACGTCGTCGAGCGAAGCATGGAGGTGACGCGCCTTCACGTCGTGCTGATAGAGCCCAACGCCGATGTTGGCGGGCTCGATCTTCACGAGCTCCGAGAGGGGATCTTGCAGCCGGCGGCCGATCGAGATCGCCCCGCGGATCGAAGCCTCGTGGCCCGGCAGTTCCTCGCGGCCGAACGGGCTCGTCGAGTACACGCTCGCGCCGGCCTCGTTCACGATCGCATAGCCGACGTCGAGATCCTTGAGGTCGCCCGCGACCAGGTCGGCGACGAGGTTCTCGGTCTCCCTGGCCGCGGCCCCGTTGCCGATGGCGATCACCGTGCAGGCATGGTTGCGCACCAGTTCCGCCACCTTCGCGGCCGCCGCTGACCGCTTCTCCTGCTTGCCGACGACGTGCAGCACGGCGTGGTCGAGCGGCGTGCCGCACTCGTCGATCACGGCCACCTTGCAGCCGCTCTTGAAGCCGGGGTCGAGGGCCAGCACCCGCCTCCCCGGCACCGGGGACTGGAGCAGGAGATTCCGCAGGTTGCGGGCAAACACGTGCACCGCGTGCGACTCGCAGACATCCGTCATCTCCCGACGGATTTCCCGCTCGAGGCTCGGAAGAATCAGCCTCGCCAGGGCATCGCGGGCACAGGCCTTGAGCACCTCGCCGTGCGGATGCTCCGCAGGCACGAGCAGCTCTTCGGCCACCGCCTGCATCTCGTCGGCCGGCCCCTCGATCCGCACCTTGAGGAGCCTCGCCCGCTCGCCCCGGTTGATCGCCAAAAGCCGATGGGGCGGCACCCGCTGAATGTGTTCGCCGTAGTCGAAGTAGTCGCGGTAGTGCTTCTCCTCCTTGGAGAGCGCCTTGCCCTCGCTCTCCACCCGCTGGCTGCGGAGGTGGGCCGAGCGGTAGAGGATCTCGCGAAGCCGCTGCCGCAGGTCGGCCCGTTCGCTGAACTCATGGGCGATGATGTGACCGACTCCGAGGAGCACATCGGCGACGGTGGCCACCTGGGCGTCGGCATCGACGAAATCGGCCGCGCGCACGTCGAGGTTTGCGGCCGCGGGGTCTGCGGCAAGGATCTCCCGGGCGAGCGGCTCGAGTTTCCGCTGCCGCGCGACCTCAGCGAGAGAGAGCTTCCGGGGCTTGAAAGGGAGGTACAGGTCCTCCAGTTTCTTGGTGCTCTCCGCGGCCGCGATCCGCGACTCGAGCGCGGGGGTGAGCCTCCCCTGTCCCTGGATCGTCCGCAGGATCGTCTGCTTGCGGTCGGCGAGTTGCCTGGCCCGCGCCACGGCCTCGGCAATCAGGCGGATCTGCTGCTCGTCCAGACCGCCGGTCTGATCGCGGCGATACCTGGTCATGAAGGGGACCGTGTTGCCCGCATCGAGCAACTCGACCGTCGACTGCACCGCCGCGACGGGAAGCCCGAGCCGCTGGGCAATCTGGCCCAGATCGATGACAGCAGTGATCGCCGTGGATCCCATCCCGCTCGCGGGGCAGCCAAAGGGTGTGGCCGACTCGCGCAACTCTCCTCCTCGATCCCAGCTCCCGCGCATGCGCGCAGGTGGCACACGGATCTGGAACACGCGACGAATCTAGGGCGTGCCCCTGATCGGTGTCAAACGCCGAAAATCGACCATTTCCCACGAACCCCCCAGCCTGCCGCGATTTCCCACTCCACCGCCATGTCGCCTGACCTTGACCCTCCGTCTCCGATTCGCCTATTCCCCGCTCGCCGCGGCAGTTTGTCGCCTGCCGGCGGCTCTGTCATCGAACCGACGGAATCCATTGGAGAGGCCTGCACGATCGTGACGATCACGAAGCGGAGCCCGGTCGTATCGACCGCGCGATCGTGACTGCCACCATCCACAATCCAGGCCCGACGGAGTTCGCCCCATCATGATTCGCCGCAGCACGGACGCCGACGCCACCGAGACCACCAGCCCCGCCGCGGACCTGCTGAAATCCGTGCCGCTCCTCGCGCTCGACCGACAGTATGACACGCTCCGCGATCAGATCCGCGAGGCCATCAACCGCGTGTGCGACTCTGGCCGGTTCGTCCTGGGGCCGGACGTCGCCGAACTTGAGGCCGAACTGGCCACGGCCCTGAACGTGCCGCACGTCATCTCCTGCGCTTCGGGCAGTGATGCGCTGCTCCTGGCGCTGATGGCCCTCGACATCGGCGTCGGCGACGAGGTGATCGTTCCCAGCTACACCTTCTTCGCCACCGCCAGCGCCGTCACCCGGCTGGGGGCTGTTCCGATCTTCGCCGACATCGACCCCACGACCTACCTCGTCGATCCCCGCGACGTCGAGCGGAAGATCAGCACCCGAACCAAGGCGATCGTGCCGGTCCATCTCTTCGGTCGCACGGCCGACATGGACGCGCTGCATCCGATCGCCGCGCGGGCGGGCCTGCCGATCGTGGAAGACGCCGCCCAGTCGATCCTCTCGACGTGGCACGGCCGCTGCTCGGGCAGCCTCGGTGACGTCGGCTGCTTCAGCTTCTATCCCACCAAGAACCTTGGCGGCGCCGGCGACGGCGGTTTCCTCACGACCACCCGCGACGACATCGCGAAGTCGCTGAAACTGCTCCGCGTTCACGGCATGGAACCGCGGTACTACCACGAGGTAATCGGCATCAACAGCCGCCTCGACTCGATTCAGGCCGCGGTGCTCCGGGTGAAACTACCGCATCTCGACGCCTGGACCACCGCCCGGCAGGTCAATGCCGGCCGGTATCGCGACCTGTTTGCCGAGTACGACCTGGCCGGTCGCATCGCCGTGCCCGGCGACGAGCCCCGCGGCCGGCACGTCTGGAACCAGTTCGTGATCCGCGTGCTCGGCGACGACCGCGACGCCCTGCGGGCCCACCTCGCCAAGCAGGGGGTGGGCACGGAGATCTACTATCCGGTGCCGCTCCACCTGCAGAAGTGTTTTGCCCACCTCGGTTGGGCGAAGGGCGACCTGCCGGAAACCGAGCGGGCCGCCGAGCAGACGATCGCCCTGCCGATCTTCCCGGAACTTTCGGCCGTGGAGCAGCGGACGGTGGTCGCCAGGATCGCGGAGTTCTTCGGTGCGGGCCGGAAGGAAACGGCCGCAGCCGCGACGTCGGCGTTGCCGACGCCCCACGTCCTCCGCCGCGCCGTCGGCAAGGCCGATGACGTGCGGTGCTGAG
>JBBAVQ010000084.1:0-10944 GCA_040397625.1 Pirellulales bacterium
AACGCCGGGATACCCGGCGGATATGTCGTCATCCGCCGCTCAGGCGATGCCCTGACGCAGCGCCCAGACCGCCGCCTGGGTGCGGTCGCTGAGCGACGTCTTTCGAAGCAGGTTTTGGACGTGCTCCTTCACCGTCTCGACCGAGATTTCCAGCGAGTCGGCGATCTCCTGGTTGGAGAGCCCCATCGCGACCAGCCGCAGCACCTGCGTTTCGCGAGGCGTGAGCGGGATGCCTCCACTCACGGCTGCATCCCGCTTGGCCATCGAACTCGCCATTCGCTTGAGTTCCCCACCACGCGAGGGCGGGGCTCCCTCGGCAGCCCCGGTGACCGCGGCGATCAGCTCGGCGCGGGATGATGTTTTGAGGAGATAGTCGTGCGCTCCCGCCGAGACGGCGCGGGCGACGTAGGTGGGGTTGTCGAAGGCCGACAGCATCACCACCTTCGTGTCTGGTACCGCCGATCGCAGCCGCTTCACCGTGTCGAGCGAGTCCCCGCCGTCCAGCAGGACATCGAGGAGAATCACATCGGGCTTGAGCTTGCGAGCCTGCTTCAAAGCCTCGTCGGCCGACGCGGCGTCTCCGCAGACCCGAACGGCCGAGTCCTTGAAGACGCTCTGCAGCCCGTGCTTGATGATGTCGTGGTCGTCGACGATGAGAACTTTGACTGGCATGGGGGGCATCGTCACCTAACTCGGGGGAGATGTCAACTTTTATGATTCTGCGGGCAGGTCTCATGCCGGTATGCCTGTATGGTGATGTGATCGACCACCGGAACGCGGTCGAAGGAAATCGGCTGCGCGGCTGCTTCTGCGGGGTTGCAGCGCAATTCAGAAAATATGTGCATTGGTTCGAGGATGCGCCAGAGACAGCCATGACGAGTCCCATCATTCTTCGCGACGGCTCCGGGGTGATTGCGGTTCTCAAG
Source organism: Pirellulales bacterium (assembly GCA_040397625.1). GTDB lineage: Bacteria > Planctomycetota > Planctomycetia > Pirellulales > UBA1268 > QWPN01. Next base: position 927 of record JBBAVQ010000084.1, read on the forward strand.
CCGGTCGGCCTCGCGACCCAGGCACCTCCCGGGATCGAGTCGGTGGAGCGGTGGCTTCGCGGACGGCTCGGCAGGGATGCGGCTGGCTACCTGGGAGTGCCACATCGGCTCGACCGGGCGGTGTCGGGGGTGGTGCTCATGGCGGCGACGCCGCGGGCCGCGCGGAAGCTCTCCCGCCAGTTCGAACGGCGGGAGATCGTGAAGACGTACCTTGCGGTCGTGGCCTCGGACTCGGAAGCGGTGAAGCTGGACCATCCCGCGGCGGTGGCCGAGCAGGTGCCTGCCGCGGAGACCGTCGTCTGGCGGGACTTTCTCCGCAAACTCCCCGAAGAGGCGCGAAGCGAGATCGTCGAGCCAGAGTCGCCGCAATCGCGGGAGGCCGTCACGCAGGTGTCGTGCATCGACTGCCGGAGCACCACCGGCGGCAGGCGGCTCCTGCACCTCGTGCCGTTGACCGGTCGCATGCACCAGCTCCGGCTGCAGGCGGCGAGTCGTGGGCTGCCGATCGTGGGCGACGAACTCTACGGTGGGCCGCCACTGGGCGAAGGGGACGCGCGGGAGCGACCGATCCTGCTCCACGCCTGGCGGATCGCCTACGCCGATCCCGACTCGGGCGAACGCGTCACCATCGACGCCCCGTTGCCCGACCACTGGCCGGCGTGGGCCCGCCCAGACTGAGCGATGGTCGTCAGGGTGTCACGAGCCAGCCGGCGTGCCGAAGTGCCTGCTCGATCCACGGCCGCGTCCAGGGATTCCAGGTCGGGTAGGCCACCGACAGCACTGAGATCGCGAGCAGCACGCAGGCGAGGAGTCGGCCAGACCGCGAGCGGCCGAGAATGTCGGCGGCCGGCACGGCGGCGGCCACCCAGAGCGGCGCCATCCAGAACACCCAGCGGAAGCCGCTCGACATTCCGCCGTAGTTGCGATCGGCCTGGGGACGCAGCAGGTAGAAGCTGATCACGACCGCCGACACGGCGGCGATTGCCATCGCGATGTCGGCTTCACCCGAGTCTGGCCGCCGATGACGCCGTGCCACGAGCAGGGCGAGCCCGGGCACCACGAGCAGCCACGCCGGGGTGAGCGAGAGGATGCCGTGATGGCCTGCGATCGCGTGCCATGCATACACGGCCCGCGACGGCTCGCCGCGGTCGATGCCCTGCGGCGATCGCCAGTAGCTCTGCAGCAGCCGTCCGTCGGGCAGCCGGATCGCATAGTCGTACCAGTTTCGGGGGTTCCACGACTCCTCGGTGGCGGTCGCCGAGGCAGGCCGCATGCCATCGGTGCGGTGCGCATACGGGGGCACGATCGTGCCGTGAGCGAGGTGATTGGTAGCCAGCGCCGCGGCCGTCACAAGCAGGGCGGCGGGCACGGCGGCCGTGACGGTGCGGCGAAGGTCGCACCGCGCCAGCACGACGAGCACCGCCACGAGCCAGGCGAACGCGGGGAGCTCGAATGCCGCGACGAGCGCGGCGGCCAGCCCGGCGGCGAAGAACAGCCACCCGGAGCGACGCGAGCCGACGCGGATCGCCAGCACCAGCCAGAGGCTCGCCGCGGCCGCGGCTGCGGCCGGGAGGTGGTTGGTGAGCGCGACGGCGAACGTGGTGAGCAGAGTGCCGCAGGCGGCGAGGGCGGCCGCCCAGACCCGGCCCCAGTCGGACGAGCCGACCGCGTCGGCCGCGCGGAGGGTGAATGCGAGCATGATCGCAAAGGGAACCGCTCCGCAGACGATCAGGAGCATGCGGCTCACCTCGAAGAGATGATCACCCAGCGTCCAGCCAGTGAGCCGGTGGATCAGCCAGTACGGTGCCGCGGCGATCACCGACAAAAGCGGCGGCTTGCTCGAATACAGATGGAGCTTTCCGGCGGCGTCGGGGTGCACCACGGCGTCGATCGTGTCCCAACCCGGCTCGACGACGAGGTCTTCGATCGCAAACGTCCCGCGCTCGACCAGCGCCCGCACCGTCAGCCAGCGGCTGCGGTCGTTGCCCGACAGGAACGGCCGGACGAGCCGCTTCTCCCGCTCGATGCGGGCCCGCACGCCGGCCGCGTCGAGCGGCCCGCCGGCCGCGGCCTCGCGCTTCACCGCCTCCTCCACCAGACGGTTTTCCAGGGCGATGCGATCGACGCTCGCCACTGCGGCGATCCGGCCGACGATCCCGCCGAGGGCCACCGACGCGAGGATCGCATACACGCCCCATCGCAGCCGGCGCCGGGCCGCGGCATCGCCCGGTTCCGGGATCGCCGTGATCATCGCCGCCACGCGGCCGAGGTCGGCGAGGCCGCGGAAGAATCTGCCCATGCCGTACTTCGACACGCCCCGCATCCGCGGCCGGTGGTGCACCGGCACCTCGACCACGCCGTGGCCGTCGAGCGACACGAGCGTGGGGATGAAGCGATGCATGTCGGTGGTGAGATGGAGGCGGCGGGCGACGTCGCCGCGGATCGCCTTGAGGCCGCAGTTATGGTCGTGCAGGTCGAGCCCCGTCACCCAGCCGACCAGCAGATTGAACACCCTCGAGGGCAACGTTTTGTGCCAGGGGTCGAGCCGCGGCGTCTTCCAGCCGTTGACGAGGCCGACCGCGGGATCGGCATCGAGCATTCGCACCATCCGAGGAATCTCAGCCGGATCGTCCTGGCCGTCGCCGTCGAGCATCACCACGTGCCGGCCCCGGCAGCGGCGAAAGCCGGTCATCAGCGCGGCCGACTTGCCCAAGCCGGTGTCGTGCCGTTCACCCATGACCCGCTCGTCGGCCGCCGCCACCTCGACGATCTCCGCCCACGAGGCGTCGGTCGAGCCGTCGTCGACGAGAAACACCTCCCACGAGAGGCCTGCGGCGTCGAGTCGCTCGCGAATCTCGTCCACCAGCGGGCCGATGTTGCCCGCCTCGTCGCGCACCGGAACGACGAGGGAGACGTCGAGCGGTCGCATGCGGGCATGGGTTCCTAGAGTCGGGAAGGCTGGGCCAAGGATACCTCGCGACCGGGGGGCGACGCTGCGCCGGTCCCGCCCGCCCCCACGCGGTGCGGCGTTGGGATGGGGCGGCGTCGGGCGGGTAAACTTGGGCTTCACGTTCGCCACTCCCGCTGCATCGACACCATGACCCGCCTCATCTCCTTCGGCGTGCTCCTCGGCCTCGTGGTGCTGTTTGGACTGCTCTCCTTTCGGGTGATGGCGAACTTCCTGCTGCCGATGCTGCTGGCGGCGATGCTCGTCGTGATCTTCGGGCCGATGCATCGCTGGATCCGCGAGCGGACGCGGTGGCCCGACTGGGCCGCGGCGGCGCTCTCCACGCTGTTGGTCGTCTTGATCGTGCTCGCGCCGGTGTCGCTGCTCGTTTTTCGGGCGGGGGGCGACGCGATGGGAATCCTGCGGCGGCCCGACGCGGTGAAACTCGACCCGCATGTCCTCGACGGGCTCATCGCCCGCTTCAACGAGGCCACGAACCTCCAGCTGACGGCGGAGAGCGTCAACGCCGAACTCAAGCGGCTGATCGAGGACTGGATCGGGCCGATCGCGGCCCGCGCCCCTGCGGTGATCGCCAAGATCCTCATCGGCGCGATCGTCACGGTGGTGAGCCTGTTCTACTTCTTCGCCGACGGCGGCCGGATGATCGAGGGCGTCACGCGGCTGATTCCGCTCGACCGTCGCTACCAGTGGCAGTTGCTCGAGGAGTTCGAGGAGGTGAGCCGCGCGGTGGTGAGTTCGATCCTGCTCGCCGCCGTGGTGCAGGCGGCGCTGGCGGGCCTCGGCTTCTACGTCGCCGGTCTCGGCAAAGTGTTCCTGCTCACGCTGCTCACGTTCTTCGGTGCATTGGTGCCGATCGCGGGCGCGGCGATCGTCTGGGGAGCCGCGAGCCTTTACCTTCTCTGTTTCGAGAAAGACACCTGGGCCGCGGCCGGCCTGGCCCTCTGGGGCTTTGGTGTGGTGTCCACCGTCGACAACATCATCAAACCGCTCGTCCTCCACGGACAGTCGAAGCTCCACCCGCTCCTGGCCCTGCTCAGCGTGCTGGGGGGCGTGGGGGCCCTCGGGCCGATCGGGATCTTCGTGGGGCCGATCGCCGTCGCCTTCCTGCAGGCGGCCCTGACGATGCTTCAGGCCGAAATCGGCAGCCTTTCTGGCGACGGGGGCCCCGGCTGGGGCCGGCCGACCACTGCCCGCCGGAACGACCCGCCGACCGGCCTTGCATAGGCGGGTGTCCGGAGGGTGGAATCGTGGGGCCGCGGCGGACGCCCGCGGACCGAAGAGAAAGGATCGACGATGCTCGATTTCGTGCTGGTGGTGGCGGCCCTGCTGATGACCGGGATCGAGGCGGCCTACGTGCCGACCGACGAGGGAGGCGGCGACTACCTCGTCCGCGTCGAGCCCGATCTCGTCAAGAGTGCGAGTGCCTACCAGTTCACCAGCGACGTGCCTGCCGACGCCCGCGACGTGCGTCGCGTGCGGATTTTCGTCGGTGACGCCTGGCCGCCCGCGGTCGAGCGGGCCGTGCTCGAGGCCTCGCGGAAGCCGCGCAAGGCGGCGCCCGTCGCAGTGACGTCGGCGCGGCTCGCCGACACCCACGCGGAATCGGTTGGCGTCGCGGCCGAGCGTCCCTGGGGCTGGCTGATCGGCAGCCTGATCGCGCTCTTCATGTCGTTGGGCGCCAACGCCTACCTGAGCATGCTGCTGGCCCAGATGCGGCAGCGGTATCTCCGCGACATCCAGCAGGGCGTGGTGTAAGCGGCGGCGATGCAGGGCCGAGCGTGTTGAAGGCAAGCCGACCGGCCGTAAGGCCGCGGGCAAACCACGCTGGACGCTGCGCCTGGTGGCGGTTTGCCCCACGCCTCACGGCGTTGGGCTTGGACACACAGACGCCCGAGAATCAAGCGTGACCCGTATGAAGCGTCAGCGGCGGCGGCCGCGCTTTGGCTCGCTGCTCGCTGACCCGAAGAAGAAGGCCTCCGCCGGCCAGAGGTCGCCATCGTCGGCCGGCGGCGAGGCAGGCTTCTGGGGCGCTGGCGGGGCGATCGGTGTCGCCTCGACGACTGGCAGCGGCCGCGGCTCGGCCGCGGGTTTCGGCCGCGGCGTAGGGAGCGCTGCGGGGGGCGTTGCGACGGCGCCGAACAGCGGCGCCGGATCGGTGAACGAGCGGACGTGGGCGCCGGCGGCGGCGAACGTCTTCGCCACGTGTTCGTGGCAGGTGAGCACCAGCATCTGCCGGTCGGCTGCCTGTTCCGCGATGAACTCGACGAGCACACGGGCGGCCGAGCGGGCCCGGGCGTCGTCGAAGTTGACCAACGCGTCGTCCATCACCACCGGCAGGCTGACGTCGTGTCGGTTGAGGTCTCGGATCAGCGCCAGCCGCAGCGCCAGAAACACCTGCTCGCGGGTGCCGCGGCTGAGCCGCTCCGGATTCCAGATCTCCCCGTCGCGGTCGTGCACCTCGAGCCGGGCTTCGTCGATGGCCGTCGTGATCGACGGATACCGGCCCTCGGTGAGTCGGGCGAGCCACCGCGAGGCCTCGCGGAGCACCGGGGGCTGGTGGTCACGGGCCACGGCGGCCCGCGTCTGCTCCAGGAGCACGTGGGCCCGGTGGAGCAGGTCGCGCCGCCGCTGCTGCTCGCCGAGCCGCTCCTCGATCGCCGCGAGTTCGGCCTGCAGGCTCTCGAGCGTGTGGTCGTTTGAGGCTGCGGTCACGCGATCGGCCACCACCTGTCGCCGCTCGGTCGCGGCGGCGAGCGCGGCGCGGTGCCGCTGCGTCATCTCGCGGGCCTCGGCCAGCCGCTTCGCCAGCGGCACCACGTGGGCCTCGGCCAGCCAGCGGTCAACCTCCGGCGGCTCGGTTGTCCGCCGGCGCGCTTCCGACCAGGCGAGTTCCGCCACCGCCGCGGCCGTGCGGGCCTCTTCGTATTCGGGACGTCGGTCCACCTTCGCGAGGAACTCCTGCTCCGTCTCCACGCCCCAGCGGACGAAAAACTCCTTCACGGCCCGTCCGGCCACGCGAACCTGCCGCAGCACGCTGCGATGCCGGCGACGGGCCGACTCCAGCCGCCTCGTGAGCTGGCCACGGCGGCGGATCGCCGATCGCTCGGCGTCGAGTCGCTCCTCCAGCAGCTTGAGGTGATCCGTCGGCGTGGCCTCGGGAACGAGCTCGCACTCCACGAGCACCTCGTCGATCCGTCGCGAGAAGGCGGCGAGCTCATCCCGCTTGTGGCGGGCCTCCTCCGAAAGCCGCTTGCGGTCGTCGTCGAGCGTGAGGAGCGTATGCCGGTGAGCGGCGATCTGCCGCACCTCGCGGGGCGTGAGCCCGGTGGGCAGGCCGCGGGACGAGAGCGATTTCTTCCAGCGGCTGCGGGCCGCGGTGCGGGCCTCCAGGGCATGGGCGACAGCCTGTTCGGCGAGCGTCACCTTGTCGGCGAGCACGTGCACCGAGCCCTCACGGGCGATGAGATCCTCGAGCCGATCGACTTCGGCCTGCGCCAGCGCCAGCCGCCGGTCGAGCGACAGCGTGGCGTCGGTCGGGATCGCGCCGTCCAGGGTGCCGCACTGCTCGACGAGTTCGTCGCGCTGCTCCTTGGCCACCTCGAGCTGGTGCCGCAGGGCGTCGAGCCTGACGGTTGAGTTCTTGTCGAGCGACCACGTTGTGACCGACGCCACGCTAGCGCCGGCCAAGCCGAGCGCCGCCATCGCGTAGGCCATCTGTCCCGTGACCTCGCGAGGCAGGAGGAGGCCCGAGAGCAGCATGCCGATCCCGAGCGTGAACAGCGTGCCCAGGCCGATGAGCCACGGGGCCGGCACGAGTTGACTCCCCACGCTCTCGGTCACCTCGCGGTCGATCCGGGCGATCGTGCGGTCGAGTTCCGCGAGCTGGTCGCCGGCTGCGATCCGCTTGCGGATCGCGGAGGCCCTTCCCGTGACCTGCTCGATCGCCTGCGCGATCGTGAGCCCCGCGAGGCCCGACCCGGCCCCCTTCACGCTCCCCTTGGTGTCGTTGAGCGATCGCTTGGCCTCACTGAGCGCCAGCTTTGCCTCGGCCACGTCGCGGGAGGCGCGGGAGCAGTCGCGGGCACGGGCCCGCAGGGGACCGAAGGAGAGAGCGAAGCCCTCGGGAAGCAGCACGTCGGGGATCGCGCCGCCGTCGACGTCGAGGTTTACGGCGACGGGCACCACGCGCGAGAGGCCGGCCACGCCCACCTGCTCCCCGAAGCGCCGGGCGGCAAGCCGCGCATGACTCTCGGCGCGGGCGGCCTCGGCGGCGAGACGTTCGAGCTTCGGCGCCTCATCGAGGATGGCCGCCACAAGCGCCCGCTTGCGCCACACGGCGGTCTCGACGGGCAGCTCGCGCAGCTGGCGGGCATACTTCGCCCGGAACTTCTTCCGTGTTTTGGCGATCCGCTCCAACCGCCGCAGGCGGCGATTCGCCAGCCGCCACGAGTCGCGGTCGGGGTGCACCAGGGGCGCCGACTCGAGGGCCGTCAGCTGCTCCGCCGTCCGCCGCCACTCCGCGTGCAGCGGCTCGAGCGCGAGCACGCCGCGGACCACGTCCTCGGCCTTCATCGCCGCCTCGATCCGAGGCTCGATGCCGGCGATCTCCGCATCGAGGTGGGCCAGTTCGGTCCAGAGGCCGCCGGCGACCACGGCGGGAGAGCCGGCCGCGGCCATCCGCTCCAGCACGTCGGTCCGGCGGGCCTCGAGCGCGGCCAGTGGCGAGACAGTGGCGTTAGGAGAGTCGATCCGCTCGATCGCCTCGCGGAGGTGGCCGAGCACCCGGGCGACCGTCGAGCGGTCGAGGCCCGCGGCGAGTTCGTAGAGCCGCCGCCCGCAGCCCTCGGGCTCGAGCGTTCGCAACTCGTGGAGTTCGTCGAGGCCGAACGCCATCACGCTGGTGAACGTGGTTTCGTCGATGTCGCCGACGACGTCCTGGAGGTAGATCTTGTGGCGGCTGGCGTGGTCGTGCCGGGGATCGACGTCGGCGATCCGCACCAGGTCCCCGGCGTCGCCGCCCAGGCCGACCACGTCGTCGGCATAGCTCTCGTTGGTGAGCGCGGTGAGTTCGGGCCCCTCGTGCCGCCGCTCGATCGCCGTCAGCGTGTCTTCCGGAGGCATGCGGACCAGGAGCCGACCGGCGCACGGCTTTCGGGCGTCGAGCACGCCACGACGAAACAGCCCCTCGAAGCCGAAGAAGACCGCGCGGACGAATTCCAGCAGCGTGGTCTTGCCCGTTTCGTTGGTGCCGTAGAGCACCTGCACGCCGGGACCGAGCCGGTCGATGGAGGTGCGGTCGAGGGCTCCGAAGCGTTCCACCTCGATGCGTTCGATGAACATGGCAGGCTCCGCGATTCGTCGGTGTCAGGAGAAGGTTTGGAGGGCGCGGCCGAACGGCGAGATCGACTCGCCGGTCAGACCGATTCGATCAGTTCAAGGGCGAGCCAGCCCGCCTCGCGGGCCTCGGGGGCCGCAAGCGTTTGCGACTCTTCGACCATCGTCACGATGTCGGCGAGCGCCGATGAAAACGACGTGGTCGATCCCGGCCGGCCGCCGGAGCGGGCGTGGCCAAGCGGGGCCAGCGACTCGGTCGGCTCGGCGAGAAGTTCGTGGCACCAGACGCGGAAGGTCTTGGCGTCGTAGAGTTCGCGGAGGCGGGCGAGCGTCTCGGCGGCGATCTCGCCCACGCGGACGCGGCGGGCGACGTTCGTGCCGCAGGCCACGGAGCAGCGGATGAGCTCCACCGTCGCGGCGCGATCCGGCGGCTGCTTCTCGAGGGCGGCCCAGATGGCGGTGGCGAGTTCCTCGTCGCCGCCGGTGGAGGATTCGACCGACACTGTCCGCCAGGCGACGCGATGGGTGGGAACCTCGTGCCACGTGCCCCGCCAGTCGACGTGCGGTGCGGCGAAGGCGTCGGCCGCCGGCTCCTCGATTGCCTCCCGATCGAGGAGCGTGAGCGTGCAGCAGGCTCCGGGTGACGCCTCATCGACACCGCGGGCCTGCAGGGCGGGAAGAAAGTGCACGCCCGGCGGCAAGACCTGCGACTGCCGAGATGCCCAGATCCAAAAGGCGCCCGGCTGCGACCAGCTGGCCGACGATGTCGCCGCCGCGGCGAACGCCGCCGCCGAGGGCGTGGTCCGCGGCGTGGGAACGACGCCGAACTGCGGCTCGTCCGCGGCCCACCGCTGCTGGCTCCACAGGGCGTTGTCCCAGCCAACCACGATTCGGCGGTGAAGGGGCGATGGATCCCCCGAGACGATCACCGCCGAGCCCGCGCCAGTCGGGCCGTGTGCGGAGACGATCTCGACGGCCAGGCCGCGGACCTCGAACTCAAGCGGCGCAAGCGGCGTGACGAAGAACAGCCCGCGTGGCTCGCCGAGCATTCTCGCGAGATCGTGACAGAGCAACGGCTCGTCCACCACCGCCACCGTGCGGCAGCCGACGGCGGCGAGGTCGGTGATCACCCGTCGCAGGGCTGCGGCCTGCGCGGGACTTGCGCGGGACGGGTCGAGAAGCCTGCCGCAGATCACCAGCGCCGCGGCCTGACTTCGAGCGGCCACTGTCGCCGCCTCCGCGAGCGCCGCGGCGGCGGCCGTTGAGACGCACTCGGCGATGTCGGCCGGAGCACCCTCGGGTGCGGCGATCGGGCGGTGGATCGCCGGGTCGAATGCGAACACGATGTCGGCCACGCGTGTCACCTCCTCCATAAAAGGGCGCGCCGAACCGCCGCCTTCCAGGCGCCGATCCGTGGCGGAAGGAAATACAGGAAAGATGGGGGCAATGTAACGCCCGCAGGCCGAATCACGCCACGTCAAAAAACGCGGCCCGTCGGGCAGGAAGCCCCAGGCGTGAGCGAGGCGATGGGGTCCGTTGTCGGGAAGGGGCGTGGTGGTTCGACACGCCCAGGAAAGGATCGCCCGGCCAACGGCTGTTCCGCGACGCTTTTCAGGCTGAGGAGCAACTCGTGAGCCATGTGCTCCTGTCTCGCGGTCCCACCAGCGGTTTGCCCCACGCCTCACGGCGTTGGGCTTGGACAGGAGCTCGTGTCGT
>JBBAVQ010000085.1:0-10909 GCA_040397625.1 Pirellulales bacterium
AGGAGATCTTCGCGGTCTGCACGCAGCGCATCCGCGACCTCGATGCCAAGGCCCGTGCCGCCCTGGGCTTTACGGCCCGGTCGACGCGGGGGGGGCCGAGCCCGCGCGGGCCCGCTTGAAAGGGTCGATGGTGCCGCCGCCGGGGCCCGGGGGCGGGTCGTTGGCCGACTGGCCGAACGGCACCAGTTTCGGCCACTCCAGGTTCATCCCCGGCCAGCCCTGGGCTTGGGCCGGAGGGGGGGACGGCAGCGGTGGCTTCGTCGGGCCGTCAGGGGCGGCCGACGGCTGGCTGGAGAGCATTTCGTGTGGCGTCGGAAACCCGCCCGATGCACCGCCGGTCGAGACGAGCGTGGCCGGCACACCCGGGTCGCCGCGATCGACGGTGCGGATGGAAACCTCATCGACGAGCGCCTCGCCCAGCCCCGTGAGGGCGAAGGTTACAGTGAACGGTTCGCCGGCCGACTCCGCCGGCACGATGCGATGCAGCACGAGCCGCCGCCAGGTCTTCGTGGACCCCACGCGTTCGCCGAGTGCCGGGCCGCCGAGCGAGTCGAAGACGAACAAGCCGTCAACGCTGCCGGCGATCGGCTTGGGTACGAACACCTGCGCCGAGATCTCGACCAGTTTGCCGGCCGGCGGTTGCAGCGGCGGCGTCGTCACCCAGAGTGGCGGCGTTTCCACCACGATCGGCGGGTCTTCCTTGTTGGCGGGCCGCGCTACCATCCGCAGGCATCCCTGGCCTGTGGCAGGCTTGGCCAGCGATACCTCCAGCTTCGTGACGATGTCCGACTGTGACCGCGCGAAGTGCCGCCAGCCACTCCCGGAGAGATCCTCGATCCGTTCCATGCCGCCGCCACCGAGGAGTTCCGGGCCCTGCACCACCGCCCCGCGGGCCGCCACGAACTGCCACTCCTCAGCGAGCGCGGTGTCGGATGCGGTGAGCGGGCTGGCCACCATCGACCCCTCGGCCTTCACGCCGTTCTCCCAGACGCGCCGCTCGAACTGGCCGGCAATCGCGGCCGCACGGCGGAGCCTCGCGATGGCCGTCGTCGGATCGGACAAGGAAAGCGATTCGCCCTCGGCGGCAAGCCGGCCGGCTTCGGTGAGCATCGGCACGGCGCTCACCGGCGGCGGTCCCGAGAGGGCCTGCGGTGGCAGTCGGCCGAGCAGGTCGCCGGAAGCGGCCAACGCCGACGCTGCAACCGCTCGGGCCGACGAGAGCTCGAAGGCCGTGAGGCCGCGGATGCGATCCTGGACGTGGGCGGTCACCGCCGGCTCGCCGCTGAACAGGATGATCGAGTGGGTGAGGAAGTCATCGAGCGTCACCGACACGCCCCCGGTCACCCGCTGTTGGCGCAGCGGCTTCAGCCCCCCGGCAGCCACCTCCCAGGCTTGATGCGCTTCCGGCACGCCGGGCACCAGGATCGTCAGCGGCGCTTCGTTGGGCGGGATGTCGCTGCCGGCGTAGCGGCGGGCCACGATCTGCGAGCCCTGCACGCACCGCCAGACCACCACCATCCGCGCCCGGGCGGCCTCCATCACGAAGGCCTGCACCTCCTCGCTGCTGGTCTGCGCCTGGGCGGCGAATCGTCCTGCCGCGCCCCACGGCTCGAGCACCTGAAGCCGCAGGTTCATCTCGCGGGCGGCGGCGGCGCGGGCACGGGCCTCGCGGTCGTCGCCGTCGAGGCGGCGGGTCGATGTGAAGAGGATGCCGCGGGTGCCGGCGGCCACCGCCGAGAATGCCGCGAGCGACAGGCTTTCGCCATCGACGGCCAGACCGCGGCCACCGACGCCGGCGATCGCCGCCGCCTGCCGGGCCGCCCGGGGATCGATCTCGGTGGAGATGGTCGCCAGCAGGGGCGTGCCAGGGCGGGTGAGCCGCGGGCGTTCGCGGAGCCACTTCAGATAGTCGACCAGTTCGAGCGACGTGCCGAGCACCGTCTTGCGGGCGACGAGCATGTCGAGGTGCCGGGAGACGGTGCGGAGGCCTGAGTCGGCGGAGCCGATCAGGGGCCGGCCCGCACGCTGGTCGCAGGCCCGCACGCGGCGGCCCCGTTCCGCCAGGGCATCCACGTCGTCGTCGGCGAGCCCGGTGCCGAGATCCCACATCAACACGCGGTCCCAGTTGCGAAGAATCGGCAGCGAGTCGGGCTCGCGGACATCGACGTCGGGAATCGGCGGCGGCGGACAGATCACCCACAGGCCTGCCCTCCGGGCGGCGGCAAGCTGCTCGGCCGAGGCGGGCTCGGCGAACCGCACAGAGTTGAAACCGAGGGCGGCGAGCGCCTCGAGCGGCTCGCCGTTCCAGTCGATCGATCGGGGGAAGAACGGCAGACCGTCCACCTCGAGGACGCCGCGCGACAATCCGGCTGGTGGATCGACCGGCACGGCCGTCATGGCGGCCGCAGGCTGGACGAGCGGATCGGTCGCGCGTGTACCCGTGGCCGCGGCGGCGGACGATGGCGGGGGCAGCAGCCCCGATCCATGAAGATCGTCGATCGCGATGTCGAATCGTCCGGGTGTCGGCGGGGCATCGAGCACGAGGTGAGTGGCTCGCGCGCCGTCGATGCTGCCCGGCCCGTGCTCCAGCCTCAGGGGTGGAAGCTGACGCGACAGCGCCGCGGGAAGGTCGTCAACGTCGAGCAGTTCCCAGCGGTCGATGTCTCGAGTGGCGTTGCCGCGGACGAGCACCTCGACGGGTCTGCCGGTTCGCTGCGACACCCACCCGGGCATCACCACCCGCACGGCCAGCCGCACGTCGGGCCGGCTGGCCCTGACCCAGACCGACACCCGCAACTCATCGAGAATCGCGGCGGGGCCAAATGGCAGTTCGATCCGCAGGGGTTGCCCAGTGCTCGATTCGATGGCGAGCCGTTCGCAGGCTCGGCCGCGGTGGGGCGACACCTCCGAACGCTCGTGTACCACCACGCGGCCGGCGGTCGGGGCTGCGGCCCACGTTGGCGTGGGGCCCTCGAACCCGTCGTGCACGTCGCCGGCGCGGCCCCACTGGCCGCCGGCGATGCAGGCGGCCGCCAGCAGCGCCGCCACGGCGCGCACGGCGGTCACGGGGGTGGAAAAACGCACGGCCATGGGAATCCGGGGAAGGTCTGCCCGACGGGCTTCTAGCAGCCGTCGCCACTCCGGCTCCAGCCGAGATGGGGAAAATGGGCGAGACGGTCGCAAAATGGGCAAATCCGTGGTTTCATGGAGGCTGGTGCCCCTCACGATTCGCGGTGTCTGCCGCCGTCTTGTTCATGAAGCCGTCAACGGCCGACAACCTGCTCCACCTCGCGGGCGAACTGGAACTCGTCCCTTCGGCGGCCCTTAACGAGGCATTCTCGGAGGTGGGCGGCCATGCGCTTGACGCGGCGGCCTTCGGTCAGGCACTGGTGCGGCGTGAGCTGGTCACCGGCTTCCAGCTCGAGCGACTGCTCCGTGGCGAGCGGGGCGGCTACTACTTCGGCAGGGCGAAGATTCTCTATCAGATCGGTGCCGGCTCCTTCGCCCGGGTCTATCGTGCGATCCACCGCGACACCGGCGCCGTCCTCGCGGTCAAGGTGCTTCGCAATCGGTTCTCCAACGATCCCGACAAGTGCCGGGCCTTCCAGCATGAAGGCGAGATGGGCCGCCTCCTGCGGCATCCCAACATCGTGGCGATCGAAGACGTGGGCCAGGAGAACGGTGCGAGCTACCTGACCATGGAGTTCGTCGAAGGGCAGACGCTTCGCGAACTCGTGAAGATCCGCGGCGCGGTCGACGCCCCGCGGGCGATCGACCTGATCCACCAGGCCGTCTGCGGGCTCGAATACGCCCATCGCCGTGGCGTCACCCACCGCGACATGAAGGCCTCCAACGTCATCATCTCGTCCACCGGCCGGGCGAAGCTGGTGGACTTCGGCCTCGCCGGCGTCGATGAGTCTGGCGACAAGGTGCTCGGCCGCGTCGAGAAGCCGCGGACGATCGACTACGTGGCCCTCGAGAAGATGGCCGGCGTCCGCGACGACAGCGTCCGCAGCGACATCTACTTCCTCGGCACCGTCGCCTACCTGGCCCTCGCGGGCACGGCGCCGCTGACGGAGTCACGCGATCGGAGCGTGCGGGGCGACCCGCGCCGATTCACGCAGGCGATGCCCCTGGGGCAACGATGCCCCAACCTCCCGCGCGAGGTGGTCGATGTCGTCGCGCGGATGATGCACGTCGATCCGCTCGAGCGGTATCAGACGGCGAGCGACGTGAAGCTCGCCCTCGAGACGCTGATCGCCCGCCTGGGATCGGGCGAGGCCACGGTGACGGCCGGGCCCGCGGTGGTCGCGGCGAAGCCCGCCACTTCGACCACGGCGGCCAAGGGATGCGTGATGCTCGTGGAGTCCGGCGAGAAGCCGCAGCAGGCCCTTCGCGAGTTTTTTTCAAAGCTCGGCTATCGGGTGTTGATCACGGAGAATCCGCAACGGGCCATCGCCCGCTTCTCCTCGACGCCCTTGCCGGCCGACTTCCTCGTGATCAGTTCTCGCGAGCTCGGTCTGGCTGCCGTGGAGGCGTTCAACACGCTTTCGAAGGAGTCGTATCTGGCCGACGTTCCGGCAATCCTGCTCACGAGCCCGAAGCAGCCCCAGGTGTCGGCCGCGGCGAAGGTGGATGGGCGGCGGAAACTCCTGCCGCTGCCGCTGCAGGCGGGCGAACTCTCGAAGGTGCTCGGCGACATCCTCCCACGGAAGGCGTGATCGGCCACGTCGCGGGCAGCCCCTCGCTGCGTTCGTGCCCACACGTAGGTGCAGGTTTTCAACCTGCACCATATCCCGGAGGATCCTTGCGTCGGCTCGGGACTGCCAATGCCCCATCGCCGGACGTTCGCGTCGGGCATCGTGCCCGACGCTCTCTGCATGTCCGCTGCGCTTCGCCATCCTGGCTTCGCTTGCTCCCATAGCCCGGCTCTCGGGGCATCGGCAGCCCCTCGCTGCGTTCGTGCCCACACGGAGGTGCAGGTTTTCAACCGGCACCAGATCCCGGAGGAACCCAGCGTCGGCTCGGGGTTGCCCACCTGAATCACGCGAACCTGGAGGTCGGTTTGCCGGGGCTCAGGCTTCGGGTATCCTGCGATTCTCCCGCGACAGCCTGCGAGGCGGCCGGTCGTCGCGGTCCCGCCCTCATTCTCCCTTCGAGCCGGCCGCCATGGACCTGCAGGCCTATCAGACCGAGGGCTTTCACGACGAGCTCTTCGACGAGTCGCTCGCCCCCAGGCCGGGCGCCAAGTTGCTCGTCAGCCGGCTTGCCGCCTCGTCCGACGGCGAACTCGCCGGGCGGCAGCGGGCCGCCGACAAGATGCTCCTCACGATGGGGATCACCTTCAACGTCTACGGCCACGAAGCCGGCACGGAGAAGATCTGGCCGTTCGACATCGTGCCTCGGGTGATCGATGCGGGCGAATGGAGCATGATCGAGCGGGGGCTCAAGCAGCGAATCCACGCCCTGAATCTCTTCATCGACGACGTCTACAACCAGCGGCGGATCGTCACCGACGGCGTGGTGCCCGACTGGCTGGTCGATTCGGGCAAGTGCTTCCGCGGCCCCTGTGCCGGTCTCAAGCCGCCGCGGGGCGTGTGGTGCCACATCACCGGCACCGACCTCGTTCGCGGTGGCGACGGCGTGATGTACGTGCTCGAGGACAACCTCCGCACGCCCTCCGGCGTGTCGTACGTCCTCGAGAACCGTGAGGTGATGAAGCGAACCTTCCCGCAGCTCTTCGCCGGCCAGCGGATCAGCCCCGTCGAGAACTATCCCGAGAAACTGCTGGCGATGCTCGAGTACATCGCTCCGCCGCAGGCCCGGGATCCGACGGTCGTCGTGCTCACTCCCGGCATCTACAACTCGGCCTACTTCGAGCACAGCTTCCTGGCCCGCCAGATGGGCGTGGAACTCGTGCAGGGGTCCGACCTCGTCGTGCAGGGCGACGTCGTCTTCATGCGGACCACCCACGGCCTCGAGCGGGTGGACGTGATCTACCGCCGCATCGACGACGACTTCCTCGATCCGCTCGCCTTCCGCGACGACTCGATGGTCGGGGTGCCGGGCCTGATGCAGGCCTACCGGGCGGGCAACGTGGCCCTCGTCAACGCGCCGGGCACCGGCATCGCCGACGACAAGGCGGTGTATGCCTATGTGCCGCAGATCATCAGGTATTACCTCGGCGAGGATGCGATCATCCCCAACGTGCCCACCTACGTCTGCGGCGAGCCGACGCAGTGCAACCACGTGCTCTCGAAGCTGGAGGAGTTCGTGGTCAAGCCGGCCAACGAGAGCGGCGGCTACGGAATCGTGCTCGGGCCGCGGGCCACGAAGGAGCAACTCGAGGACTGCCGGGCGCGGATCAAGGCCAACCCCCGCAACTACATCGCCCAGCCCATGCTCTCGCTGTCCCGCGTGCCCACGGTGGTGGGCGACTCGCTGGAGGGGAGGCACGTCGACCTGCGGCCGTTCATCCTCTACGGCGAGGAGATCTTCGTGCTGCCCGGCGGCCTCACCCGCGTGGCCCTGGTGAAGGGGTCGCTCGTGGTCAACTCGTCGCAGGGTGGCGGCAGCAAGGACACCTGGGTCGTGCACGAGGGGAGGCGCTAGCATGCTCTCCCGCGTCGCCGACAGCGTCTATTGGATGAACCGCCAGATCGAGCGGGCCGAGAACGTGGCCCGGGCCGTGGAGACCACCCTCGACCTGGCTCTCGACGGCACGATCAGCCCGGGCCGCCTCTGGAATGCGCTGGTCTGCACGTTTGGCGACGAGGCCGACTTCTGGGCCCGGTTCGGACTGGCGGATCAGGCCAACGTGATCTCGTTTTTGGCGTTCGATCAGGCCAACTCCAACTCGATCGCCTCGTGTCTCCAGGCGGCGCGGGAAAACGCCCGCACCGTCCGCGACATGATCAGCACGCCGATGTGGGAGGAGATCAACAAGGCGCACCTCTACGTGCGGTCGGCCGCCGCCGCCAACGCCGAGATCGACCACCCGCGGGAGTTTCTCGACGAGGTCAAGCGGGCCAGCCAGCTGATCACGGGCGTGGCCGACGCGACGATGTCGCACGGCGAGGCCTGGCACTTCGCCCGGATGGGGCGGCTCATCGAGCGGGCCGACAAGACGAGCCGGGTGCTCGACGTGGAACATTATTTTCAGCCGGCCGCCGCCCGGGCTGCGCGGTCCGCCGGCGGGGCCGCAGATGAGTCGGACGAGGTTGCCGTGCAGTGGTCGGCGGTGCTGGAGAGCGCCAGTGCCCTGGAGATGTATCGCAAGGTCCACGGCGCCGTCTCGCGGCGGAGCGTCGCCGACTTTCTGATCTTCGACCGGGAGTTTCCCCGGGCGATGCACTTCTGTCTGATCAAGGCGGAAGAATCGCTCCTGGCGATCACCGGGGGCTCGAAGGGCGCCTACACCAATCCCGCCGAGCAGCGGCTCGGCCGGCTGCGGTCGAACCTCAACTACGGAGCCATCGACGAAATCCTCGGAGGCGCCGCCGGCCTGCACGGCTTCATCGACTCCTTCCAGGCCGGGGTGAACCGGGCCAGCGACGCGATCTACGACACCTTCTTCGCGCTGCGTCCCGTCGGGGCGGCCGCCGACGCCGCCGGCTGATCGATCGTGGCCGGGAGCCCCTGCTTCGATGTCCACCCGCATCGCCCTCTACCACCGCACGGTCTACCGCTTCGATCGTGATGTGCGGCTCGGGCCGCATTCGATCCGGCTCCGGCCGGCGCCGCACTGCCGCACCCGGGTGGCGAGCTATTCGCTGCGGGTCCAGCCCGACGGCCACTTTCTCAACTGGCAGCAGGATCCCCACGGCAACCACGTTGCCCGGGTGGTGTTTCCCGAGAAGACCCGGGAACTGGTGCTGGAGGTCGACCTCGTCGCCGATCTGGTGGCGATCAACGCGTTCGACTTTTTCCTGGAGCCCGACGTCGAGCATCTGCCGTTCGCCTACGAGCCCGCACTCGCCGAGTCGCTCGCGCCGTGCCTCGTGCTGCCTCCCGGGGGGCAGCTCGTCGATGAGTTCGTCGAGGCGTTCCGCCGCAGACTGCCGGCGTCGGGGGCGCGGACGGTCGACGCGCTCGTGGCGGTCAATCGAGCGGTCTACGACCGCGTCCGCTACCTGATCCGCATGGAACCGGGCGTGCAGGATCCGGAAACGACGCTCGCGCTTGGCAGCGGTAGCTGCCGCGACTCGGCCTGGCTGTTGGTGGCGGTGCTGCGGCGGCTTGGCCTCGCGGCCCGCTTCTGCTCGGGCTATCTCGTCCAGCTGGCGGCCGACGTGCAGCCGCTCGACGGCCCGCCGGGCCCGACGCGCGACTTCACCGACCTTCACGCGTGGGCGGAGGTGTTCCTGCCGGGAGCTGGCTGGGTGGGCTTTGATCCCACCAGCGGCCTGCTCGCGGCCGAGGGGCATCTGCCGCTGGCGGCCACCCCCGATCCGGCCGGAGCGGCGCCGGTCACGGGGGTCGTCGATCCGTGCGTGAGCGACTTTCAGGTCGAGATGCGGGTCAGCCGGCTGGCGGAGTCGCCGCGGACCACGCGCCCGTTTGGCGAGCCGCAGTGGGACCGCATCCTGGCCCTTGGCGAACAGGTCGATGCGGCGCTCACGGCGGGTGACGCGCGGCTGACCTGCGGCGGGGAGCCGACCTATGTCTCGATCGACGACTTCGACAGCCCGCAGTGGAATGTCGCCGCTCTCGGCGACGACAAGCGGGCTCGCGCCGGTGCGCTCGCCCGGCGGCTGCTTGACCGGCTGGCGCCCGGCGGGGTGCTTCTCGAATCTCAGGGCAAGTGGTATCCCGGCGAGCCGCTGCCGCGTTGGTCGCTGGAGCTCGTCTGGCGGGATGACGGCCGGCCGATCTGGCGGCACCGCGGGCTGATCGCCCCCGATCCGCACGCCGCCGGGCCCGAGGCCGCCGACCCCTTGGTGGGCCGCGGCGTTCTGCATCGGCTCGCCGCGGCGCTCGGAGTCGATCCGGCCTTCGTCATGGAGGCCCACGAGCTGCCGCCGAGCGATCCGCTGGCCGTGCCGGTCCCCAACACCGGGCCGGTGGCCCACGTCCTGCCGATGATGCGATTCCGCGCGGCCGGCGAGTGCCGCTGGAGGTCGAGTCGCTGGCCGATGCCGCCCACGGGTGTGCCGCTCGTGCCCGGAGACTCGCCGGCGGGGCTGCGGCTGCCGATGGCGAGCCTGCCCTGGCCCGACGAGGAGGGCCTTCGTGCCGGCACGTCGATCGTCCGCACGGCGCTGGTCGTCGAGGTCCGCGGCGGCCGGCTCCACGTCTTCGTGCCGCCGCTCGACACCGTGGCGGAGGAGAGTCGTGATCCCGCCGTCATCGACCCTGCCGGCGACGACTGGCTCGATCTGGTGGCCGCGATCGAACGCGTCGCGGCCGACCTCGACGTGCCGGTGGTTCTGGAGGGCTATCCGCCGCCGCATGATCGGCGGCTTCGGCGGCTGCTCGTGACTCCCGATCCTGGCGTCATCGAGGTGAACGTGCCGCCCGCGGCCACGTGGCGTGAGCTCGTCCAGCTTCGCGAAACGCTCGACGAGGAGGCCCGGGCGACGCGTCTGGGCGCAGAGAAGTTCGAGATCGACGGCCTGCACACCGGCACCGGTGGCGGCGACCACATCGTGCTCGGCGGACCGACTCCGACTGATAGTCCCTTCCTGCGGCGGCCCCGCCTGCTGGGCGGGCTGGTGGCCTATTTCAACAATCATCCCTCCCTCTCGTACCTGTTCGCCGGGCGATTCATCGGGCCCACCAGTCAGGCCCCGCGGATCGACGAGGCCCGCCACGAGAGCCTCTACGAGCTCGAGATCGCGTTCCAGGAACTGGCCGCCGCCGGCAGCGACGTGCCCCCGTGGTTCGTCGATCGCGTGTTTCGCCATCTGCTCACCGATCTCACCGGCAACACGCACCGCGCCGAGTTCTGCATCGACAAGCTCTACTCGCCCGATACCGCCGGCGGCCGCCGCGGACTCGTCGAACTGCGGAGCTTCGAGATGGCGCCGCACGTGCGCATGGGGCTCTTGGCCCAGCTGGTCGTGCGGTCACTCGTGGCATGGCTGTGGCGCGAGCCCCGGCCGGCGCGGCTGGTCCGTTGGGGAACGTCGCTCCACGACCGGTTCCTCCTGCCGCACTTCCTGATGGAGGATTTCGGGGTCGTGATCGACGACCTGCGGACCGCGGGCTTCGCCTTCGAACGCGAGTGGTTCGAGTGCTTCGCAGAGTTTCGCTTTCCGCGGCTGGGCGAGGTGACGCACGACGGCGTGCGGCTCGAGCTGCGGTCGGCGCTCGAGCCGTGGCACGTGCTCGGCGAACAGCCGCTCGGTGGAGCGATGTCGCGGGCGGTTGACAGTTCGCTCGAGCGGGTGCAAGTGCTCGCGGCGGGGCTCGTTCCAGGTCGGCACCTGATCGCCTGCAACGGACGGCGGGTGCCGTTGGTGGCCACGGGGCGGCCCGGCGAGTTCGTCGCCGGCGTGCGGTTTCGCGCCTGGCAGCCACCGAACTGCCTCCACCCCATGATCCCCGTGCATTCGCCCCTCGTGTTCGACGTGCTCGATACCTGGAGCGGTCGCAGCGTCGGTGGCTGCACCTGGCACGTCGTGCATCCCGGCGGCCGAGCGTTTGAAACCCGCCCGGTGAACGTGCTCGAGGCCGAGAGTCGGCGCGTGAGCCGGTTTTTCGCCACGGGCCACACGCCCGGTCCGTGCGTCGCCCCCGCGGAGGAGGCGAATCCCGAGTATCCCTGCACGCTCGACCTGCGGCGGCAGCCCCGTTGAGCGCGTGAAGTGAGACGGGCGGCATCGGCCCGCGTAGTTCGCCCGCGGCCTTACGGCCGGTCGGCTTGAAACTGGCCGCTGCGTGTGGGGACGCCCGCGGCCTTACGGCC
>JBBAVQ010000086.1:0-7978 GCA_040397625.1 Pirellulales bacterium
GCCACGCGTGATCCCCTCGCTCCCGCTCGGGGCTTCCTGGCGGAGTGACACCGCCACAGAAACGCCTCAGGATCACGTGTGAGGCGTATTCCCTTCGAGCAACTCCCAGCGGGCATACCCTTCCGCGAGCCGCCGCTCGGCCTCGTCGAGCCGTGTCTTGTCGGCCGCCAGCGCGTCTCCCGCCCGCCGGTAGTAGCCCTCCGTGGCCATCTCGGCATGGATGCCGGCGATCTCGGCCTCAAGTCGCTCAATCACGCCCGGGAGCGCGGCCAGTTCCTGCTGCTCCTTGTACGAGAGCTTCTTGCGGGGCGAAGCGGCCGGCACGGCCGCCGACTCCGCCGGACCGCGGGCCGGAGCCTCCGCCCTCGCCTCCACCGGCGGCGGCCGCTGCCGGAGCCAGTCGGAATAGCCGCCCACATACTCGCGAACAACGTGCGTAGGCCGCCCTGGCCGCGCCTCCTGAGGCTCGAAGGCGAGCAGGCTCGTGGCGACGTTGTCGAGAAAGGCGCGGTCGTGGCTGACCACGATGACGGTCCCCGAGTACTCCATCAGCCGCTCCTCGAGCAGTTCGAGCGTTTCGGCGTCGAGGTCGTTCGTCGGCTCGTCGAGCACGATCAGGTTGGCGGGCTTGGCGAAGTGCCGCGCGAGGAGCACACGGTTGCGTTCGCCCCCCGACAGGAACTTCACTGGCAGGCGGGCCCGCTCGGCATCGAACAGGAAGTCCTTGAGATACCCGAGCACGTGCCGGGGCGCGCCGTCGATCCGCACCGTCTCCGAACCCTCGCTGACGTTGTCGGCCACGCTCTTCTCGTCGTCGAGCTGCTCGCGAAGCTGGTCGAAAAACGCCACCTGCAGATTGGTGCCCCGCCGCACCGACCCAGACGTCGGCTCGAGCGTACCGAGCAGGAGCCGCAGCAGCGTCGTCTTGCCGGCGCCGTTGGGGCCCACGATCCCGATCCGGTCGCCCCGCATCACCGTCACCGAGAGGTCGGCGATGATCGGCCGCGCGTCGCGGGCGAACGACACACCGTCGAGTTCGGCCACGAGCGCCCCGCTCCGCTCAGCCTCCTGAATGCGGACGGCCGCCCTGCCCTGCCGATCGCGGCGATCGGCCCGCTCCCGCCGCATCGACTCCAGCCGCCGCACGCGGCCCTCGTTGCGGGTGCGCCGGGCCTTGATGCCGGTGCGGATCCACACCTCCTCCTCGGCGAGCCTCTTGTCGAAGAGCGCAGCCTGCTTCTCCTCCGCCGCCAGCGCGTCTTCCTTGCGGGCCAGAAACGTGTCGTAGTCACACGACCAGTCGAACAGCCGGCCGCGGTCAATCTCCAGGATCCGGGTCGCCATTCGTCTCAGGAAGGCGCGGTCATGCGTCACGAACAGGAGCGTGCCGCCCCAGCGGCCGAGAAACGTTTCCAGCCACTCGATCGCGTCGAGGTCGAGGTGATTGGTGGGCTCGTCGAGCAGGAGCACGTCGGGCTCCGCGACGAGGGCCCGCGCCAAAAGCACCCGCCGCTTCATGCCCGACGAGAGCGGCGCAAAGGCCGCGTCGGCCGCGAGGTCCATGCGTGAGAGGATCCTCGCAACCGCGTGTTCCCGCCGCCAGGCGGCGTCGTGCTCGTCGTCCACGGCGGCCGCGAGAGCCTCGCCATCGAGCCCCGTAGCCACCACGTCGGCGATCGTGCCGCCCACGTCCTGCGGCACGTCCTGCCGCAGCATCGCCACCCGCGTGCCGGGGGCGAGCAGCACCTCGCCGCCGTCGGGCGTGAGGTCGCCGGCGACGAGCCGCATGAGTGTGGTCTTGCCGGCGCCGTTGCGGCCCAGGAGGCCGATCCGCTGCCCCGCCTCGACGTGGCACGACACGCCGTCGAGCAGCGGCGGCCCACGAAACCGCACGCGGACATCGCGAAGCGTGATCAGAGGCATGGGGTTTCTCCGCGATAGTTCAGCATTGACGGCACAAACGTGAGGCATCGCCAGTCGCCGCGCTGCGTCACCGCGGGCAAACAGCCCAGGACGCCGGCAAAGGCTTGGCTGACGCGGCTGACATCTCCTGCGAGCAGACCCGAAAGCACCACGCCACCGGCAAGGCCACCATCCGGAGCCCGCCGTATCGCGGTGGCGAGTCGGCCTGCATGAAGCAGCAGCACGTCGGCCACGATGTTGGCCACGACGAGGTCGTGCGGCTGAGCGTCGCAGGGCAACTCGCCCGTCACCACCAGCCGGCCGGCAACCCCATTGCGGGCCGCGTTGGCTCGGATGGCGTCGTGCACGCGGGAGTCGATCTCGACGGAGTCCACGTGGGCGGCACCGAGGACGGCGGCGGCGATGCCGAGGATGCCAGAGCCGCTGCCGAAGTCGAGCACGCGATCAATGCAGCCTCCCTGCCAGGCCCAGCCGGCGATGGCGGCCAGGCAGAGTTGCGTGGTCTCGTGGAGGCCCGTGCCGAACCCCGCGCCTGGCTCGATGAAGATCGTGCTGCCGTGAGGCGAAGCCTCCGCCTCGCCGCGATCCCAGGCCGGGTGAACCGTGCCAAACCCCGGCACGGCGATCGCCGCAAACCCCTCTCGCCACGACGCGTCATCCGCACCGCCGCATTCCCGCCGAACGCCAAGCACGCTGCAGCCTCCCACGGCGGCGAGATCGGCAGCCGCGCGTCGTGCCGCCGGCTCGTCGGCAAACCAGCAGTTCAGCGTCGCTCGCTCGAGCCCGGCCACCCAGTCGCGATCGGCGGGCGCCTCGGCAGCATCGAGTACCCGTGGCGACTCGATCAGCCCCGCAGCCGCGGCCGCCTCCACGTCCACGGCTCCCTCGAAGATCCCGGCGAGTCCACGTTCCCCGAGTGTCCCCCAGAGCCACTCGACGAACGCGTCGCGGCCGCTCCCGCAGCCGTCGGGAGCGGTCACGTCTTCCGCGACGGCAAGATCGAGCACCCACGTGTCGCCGCCGGCGTGGGGGGGGTCTTCGCTCCGCGTGGATTCCATGCCGTGGCTCGCTCCTGGCTCCATGATCGACGCCGGAGGGGGCTGGCGGAAGCCCGGAAGCCGGCTGCCGGATTTTGGCTGGCCCGCGGCGGTCCAGCGTGAATACCTTTCCACTGTCAGGCGGCTGCCGACGCGGAGGTGAACGATGGTCCGAAGCTGCTCATCCCTCTCGAGCCCCGCCCTTCTGGGCGCGCTCCTGTCACTCCTCGCGCTCGTCGCGGGAGCAGGCCCCGCCGCGGAACCCGCGGCCCCTTCAGCGACGTCATCGGACACCGCCGACCGTGCCGACGAAGCCCGCCGCAAGGCCGAGGTGCTCGCGGGGAGCCGCTGGCGCAGGGCGATGCACGAACTGGACGAGTGGCTCGCCGCCCAACCGGTCTACTCGGCCGACCGGGTGCAGCGCATCAAGGCCGACCTCGCGACGCGCGTCGCCGGCATGACATCCTACGAGGTCGAGTACCTGCTCGAAGGCCTCGACGAGAAACTGCACGTCCTCGAGAGCCCCGAAGCGACGGAGGCGAGGGAGTGGCTCGGCCGGTACCTGGCCGTGATGGCCGACGATCGACGGGCGGCGCTCCTCGCCGACGTGCCGAACGTGCTGGAGATGTCGGCTGCGGAGGTCACGGCCAAGATCGCCGACATCGAGGCGCAGCGGGCCAAGGTGGAGCGGTCGGCCCGCGAGTCGCGTCGCTCCCGCCGGGGCTTCAACGCCTTTATCGGCGACGCCCATCGCGCGGAGGCCGCCGACCGGGCAAGGATCGGCCGCATCAGCCGCGGCGACGCCGCGTTTTCCCCCTACCGCGGTCAGCCCGTCGACTCCCCGCCGTTCCCCGACTCCTTCGACAGTCCGACGGTGGTCGGGGTCGGACCGTGGACCAGTTTCATGGACCACTCCTTCGCGGCGTTCTGAAGCGCACGGATTGGCGTCGGCAGCCACGTAGGTGCAGGTTGGTACCGGGTTGCCAACTGCGGCTACGTGGAAGCAACCTGTGCATGCCTGCACCCGCCTACGGCGTCGGCTGAAACGTCGCGATGATCGGCCGGTGGTCGCTGGTGCGATCGTCATCGGGAAAATCGCCGGGCCGCACGATCACATCCGACTCACCGTTCCACTGCCTCGCGCCGTTGGCGACGAACACGAAATCGAGAATCGAACCCGGATAGCTGTCAACTCCCGGGCCCAGTCGCCTGCGATCCTCCGACCAGTTGGAATCGACGAGCGGATCAGGCTTCACCCAGGTCCAGGTCCCCTCCTCGAGCATCGCGTCGAAGGCGGGATTGCCCTTCGCGGTGGCGAACTCGTAGTCGAAGTTGAAGTCGCCCATCGCAATCACCGGTTCGCTGCGGTCGGCTGCCCAGCGTCGCAGGGCCCGGGCCTGATCGGTTCGCAGGTCGTTCTCGCCGCGGGCAAGGTGGTTGACGATCACCCAGAAATCGTCGCCATTCGACAAATCGTGGAGCCTCGCAATCAGCGGGGAGCGGCCCCGGACGCTGCCGTGCTCGGAGGAGTTTTCGTCCTCCACCGTGAAGTTGGCGCGGATGCCGGCGTAGCGGTGGAGTTCGATCACTTCGTCGATCCGAAACCGTCGCGCATCGACGACGAGCATCAGGGAGTCGGCGTCGGCGTAGCCGCCGCTGGCCGAGGTGACAAAGTCAACGTCGCCGCCGAGGCCGGCGGCGACCGCCGCCCGATATGTCCACACCGTCTTCGGCTCCACCTCGGAAAGCGCGATCACCTCGGCACGAGTGGCCGGCGACCGCAGCAGTTCGGAGAGTTGTCCGCCGATCACCGCGGCATCGCTCACCTGCGACTGCCCGGGCCGGTTGCTCTCGACGTTCCAGGCGAGCACCCGAAACTCCTCGGCCTGCCCCGAAGCCATGCCGACCAGCAGAGCCATCACCGCCACCATCGTCGTCGCATGCCGCATCGTCACCTCCGAGTGCTCGTCCGCGGTTGCACGGGCGATGCCTGAAACATCGTTCTCTCGGAGCAGTCTACCGTCCCACGGGCCGGAGCGGCGACGCCCGTCCTCGTCACCGCGAGTAGCGCTCCAGACCAAACGCGGGAACCTCCGGCTGCTCGCCGGTGTCCTCGGGCCGCGTGGGGGTGTCCTTGTCAAACATCTGCACGATGAGACGGCCACGACACGCGTCGTTGGGACAGCGGTCGCCGTCCTTCCATTCCACGCCGTGCTTCACCAAACCGGTCTTCCGCCAGGAACAGACCTCGCACGTGGCCGTCCAGCGGGCGAGTCGCTCGCTTGATCCCCGCGAGCAGCCGAGGGCCAGACCGACCATCACGATCACGACGAACCGCATCATGATGACGCTCGTCTTCCAGGAGAACACGACACGGACACCTTTGCCCATCCCAGCCAATATGCTACCGCTGCCCTTCGCCTGCTGCCTACGGCGGTCGCCGCCGAGCACGATCCAAAGCCAATCACCGCTCCAGCACGTGGCGGACGGCCTCCTCACCGATGAGCCCGCTCGCGACCAAGGCCACCGCGAGTGTCGGCACCGCGGCGGCGGCGACCCGTCGCCACATCATGCTACCGCCCTGGCGATCGCGGTGAGTTCGTCCGGTGAGAGGTGCAGGTCGGCGGCGGCCACGTGATCGGCGAACTGCCCCGGCCGGCGGGCGCCCACGATCGCGGCGGTCACGGCTGGGTTCGCGAGCACCCAGGCGAGCGCGACGGCCCCCACCGCAACCCCTCGTGACGCGGCGATCCTGCGGAGCACCTCGACCACCTGGAGGTTTCGCGAGAACCGCGGCTCCTGAAAGAGTGGGTTTTTCGACTTCCGCCAGTCGTCGCCGGCCAGCCCCTCGTGCCGTGCCTTCGTCCACGTGCCGGTCAGCAGGCCCGATGCCATCGGCGAGTAGGCGAGCACGCCGATGCCGTGGGCCACGCACGCCGGTAGGATCTCCGCCTCGATGTCTCGGCGGAGCATCGAGTAAGGCGGCTGGAGCGACGTGACGGGGGCGATCCGGCCGGCCCGCTCGAGCTGTGCGACACTGAAGTTGGAAACGCCGATCCAGCGGACCTTGCCCTCGTCCTTGAGGCGGGCACACTCCGTCCAGCCCTCCTCCAGGTCTTCGTCGGGTTCGGGCCAGTGGATCTGGTACAGGTCGATGCGGTCCACCTTCAGCCGCCGCAGGCTCGCCTCGCACTCGGCCCGGATGCTGGCCGCACCGAGTCGCTTGCCGATCTCGCGATGCTCGTCCCACACGCGGCCGCACTTGGTGAAGACGAAGGGCCGCCGGGCCACGCCCTCGAGTGCCCTGGCCACGACCTCCTCCGACCGACCGAGGCCGTACACCGGCGCGGTGTCGATCCAGTTGATGCCGAGGTCGAGGGCTTCGCGGATCGTGGCGATGCTGTCACGGTCGTCTTGCGATCCCCAGCCGAAGGCCCAGTCGCCGCCGCCGATCGCCCAGGCTCCGAAGCCGAGAGGCGTGATCTCGAGGTCCGAGTTGCCGAGGAGTCGTGTCCGCATGTCGATTCCCGTGGTGAGTCTGCCCAGGCGTACGAGGTGTGCCACGCTCACAAGGCGTGATCAGCGAAGCGGCGAATAGTCGGTCGGCGTGAGAAACTCGGACACGACTCCCTTCTCCTTGATCGTGAGCGAGCCCCCGGCCGCCGTCTCCGACGCCGTCTTCGCGGCGGTCCAGTCGGGATCCTTCCGAAAGCCGTCGAAACTCGCCTTGGCGGCCCCAGTGCTCTCATGGGCGAGGAGATAGACAAGTTTCGTGTCCGCGTCCGGGCCGGCGGCGGGCGTCCAGTAGATCACGTTCGTCATCCCGTGCTTCTCGAAGAGCTTCAGCGTGTGATGCTCGAACCGCTGCAGGAGGGCCTGCCGCTTGGCGGCATCGGGCGACGTGTAGGTTCGCAGTTCGAACACCCGCGGGGCGGCGTCGGTTGCGGCGGACGGCAGCGGCGACCACGCGGTCGTTCGCAGACGCTGCATACTCCGCGACGTCGCGACCGCCGGCGCCCCATCAGCGCCGGCCAGGAGCGACTGCCATTCGGCAACGCCCGCGAGGAGATCGGGACCGGCCGCTTCAGCTCCCTCCGGGCCGCCAGCCACCACCAGATGCACGAGGCCCTCGGGGTTGTCGCCGACCGGCGTAAACACTGCCACGGCCCGCACCCCACGGCTGCCGAGCGCGGGCAGCATCTGCTCGCGAAGATGCTTGTGGACGTCGTCGAGCTGGCCCGGAGCGGCGGCGAGCGTGTGCCATTCATAGGCAGTCGAGGCGTGGCCGCGACTGCCTGCGAACAAGACGCCGCCGCCGATGGCCAGTGTGATCAGCATCCTGCAAATCATGGGTCAGCTCCAGTCGGTTTGGGATCAGCGGCAGTGTAGCCCGCAAGGCCTGGCGATGCCCTGTCACGGCGTCCCGCGGCCGCCTCCCGCGTCGAAACTGCCATGGCTGGCCGAAGGATCGCTCTGCTAGTTTCCGACTCGTCGCCAGCCTTCACCAACCGGGAGCCCCTGCCATGACCTCCACGCTCGATCGCCGCCTGCTCATTCTCGCCGCCGCCTTCGTGGCAGGCGTTGCCGTGTGTTCGTCGGTCGTGGTGGCGCAGCAGCCGGCCAATCCGGCCGATGCCATCGTGGGCGACTGGCGGCCGGCCGACATGAACGTGGACGTCCGCATCTTTCCGGCCAACGGCCAGTATCTCGGCGGGGTCGTCAAGGCCGAGAATCAGGAGATGGTCAACAAGGAGATGCTCCGCGGCATCACGTTCGACCCGAACACCAACACCTGGAAGGGCGAGGTCTTCGCGATCAAGCGGGGTCAGTTCGTGCCGATGACGATCAAGCTGACGGCCACCGGCTTCGAGATGGTGGCCGGTTCCGGCATCATGTCGAAGACGATCGAGTGGGTCCGCGTGCAGTAGCCCATCGCCGCGTCCATGCCGGCCAGTTCCCGTAAAAGCCCAACGCCGTAAGGCGTGGGGCGAACCACCACCAGACGCCGCCTCCAGCGT
>JBBAVQ010000086.1:8078-10798 GCA_040397625.1 Pirellulales bacterium
TCGCCAAGTGCGGGGTTCCGGTGGCGCCGAAACGCGTCGGACTGCTGGGCACTGTGCGACACCCCGGCCCACGGCCGCAGCCACCGCATGATCACGAGATACAGCCCCAGACGCGGCCTCGCGATGCTCCACGCGCAGGTGTCGCTATCGGTCGGGTTCCCTTCGCATGAATGTGGGTGTGGCGGCGCTGTGGTCAGACTGGGTTGCGCCAAGGCTCGCCGATCGCCGCTGTCTCCTACGCACCAGCGTGCCAGGCGCTTCGCCGCGGCTCGCCATCAGCCCCTACCCCGCCCGCAGCGACATCCGCCCGAGGATTCCGCGAACCACCACGCGGAGCAGCGACCCGCTCGTGTAGTCCGCCGCGGCCACGTAGTCCACGCGATCCTCCGCGATCAGCCGCTCCAGCCGGCCCTGCGACTTTCGCTGCTCGAAGAGCTCGGGATCAAACACCGCCACCGCCTGCCCGCCCTTCTGCCGCACCATCTTCATCGACGGAATGTCGGTGTCGCCGTCGCCCAGAAACACCATCCGCTCGAACGGGATCGGTCGCTCCCGCTTCGGCTGCCAGGCATTGATCGCGGAGTTGTCCCAGACGTTGTCGATTCCCTTGTTGATCCGGAAAAGAAACTGCGTCTTGTTGGTGTAGTTGATCGCGTTCGACGGCCACTTCGCATGCCCGGCGTCGTCATAGGCATACGCCGACGCAAACACCTTGCGAAACCGCGGGTAGATCCGGCAGCCCTCGATGAACTCGAGGATGCCCGACGAGATCACGTAGTGCTCGATCGCGAGGTTCTTCTCCCGGCCGTAGGAATCCATCTCCTCGAACCAGTCCTCCACGCCCGCAAAGAGCGGTACGCTCCGCCCGTGGTCTTGAAGGAGCTGCCGCGTGACCGCCACGCCCTTGGCCCTTGCCACCTCGAGCATCCGGTGCATGTAGGCCAGAATCTCGCAGCCGTCATGGGCCTGAGCTTCCCTCTTGACGTCCCGCCAGAAGGCCTCGGGTTCGTCGATGCCGACCGCGGGCAGGAAGGTGTGCTCGGGCAGGTTTCGCGGCGCGAGCGTGCCGTCGAAGTCATAGACGATCGCAGTGCGGAGTGGCGCGGCCATGGTGAACGGACTCCTGGCATCCCGTCGAGCGCCGCCGTGGCGCCTTTTCGGTCAGGCGAGATCGGCCTCGTCGTCCGGAGAATCCACCTCTTCATACTCCTCGTCATCTTCCCATGGCCAGAAAAACATCTGCACCTGACGGAGGATCACGAGGTCTTCGTCTTCGTTGATGTCGATCTGGAACAGCAGCCCCTCGAACTCGCTCAGGTCCTTCGGATCGACGGCCGTGATGATCACCGTCGTGTCGTCACCGGCGCTCTTCTCGGCCGTCACGAACGAGTAGCGGGCGATCTCGCCGTGCACGTCGATCTCTTCGGCGGCTTCAAAGAGCTCAGCCTCGCCCTCGATCTGAAACTGCGGCATCGTCCGGCTTCCTGTGGATAAAACGGCGGCGGGCCCACGCCTCGCACGGCTGGAGCATACCCCACCGCCAGCCCCTGGCTGCCAAGCACCGCCTGGCATGGACAAGCCCCACTTACCCCGCGATTTGGCTGGAGGTGCATAACCGCGGGCAGGCATGAGCCCCGTCAGCGACCAACCCACCAAATACGACTTTTTTCGCCGTTGGCGTGTACCTTGTTGGAGCAGGGCCCATGTGAACCGGGCCACCTTGATGCATCCCTTACGCTCGGAGGACTTTGGCATGGTGAGGCGGATCGTGGCTCTTGGTTTTCTCTGTGGCTCGCTTGTGTGTGCCCAATCAGTCAGCGCTCAGGGGCTCTGGTTTGGCGGCATGGGGTTTGGCGGTCCTGGTCTCTACGGACCGGGTTTCTACGGCTCTGGGTTTGGTACGGGCTTTTCGCCGTATGGCTTCGGGAACGCAGCCTTCTTCGGTGCGTACCCGCCGGCCCGATACGGCTATCCGGCAGTCACTCGGCCTGTCTATGTCGCGAGGCCGGTCGTCTACGGCGGCGTTGCACCAGCGTATGCTCCGAGGCCAGCCGTCAGGGCGCCGTTGAATCGGGCCTACCGTCGCGTGTGGCGAAGAGGTTGGTGAGCGGGTCGGTTCGAGAAACTCCAGCGGGCCGGTTGAAAACGCAGCGCACAACTGTGCAGCGGTGCCGTCCTCCCTTGATCGTGGATCAAAGACTCCTCTACACCTACACCGCCCGGTGAGGGCCGCATCGAGCCAGATCAGCCCCGGCTGTGGTTACTACCGGTGCGTTCCGCTTGACCTATGCTTGCGGAAGTGCCATGGGCCGACCTATACTTCCCCGGGTCGGTTCAAGGGGCTTGTGGGCATCTCTCGATCAGGAGCCTGTCATGGGAAATCGCGCCCGTCGTCGGAAACAGATCTCCGGTTTTGTAGGGCTCGAGCAACTCGAACCACGCGCTGTGCTCAGCGGTGACGGACTGCTCGCCACTCTGCCGCTGCCCACGGACGGTCCGATCGTCGTCACGCCGCCAACGGCTGCCGCGGCGACCGGCTTTCGCCTCATGCTTCCGCCCGCGGCGCCGAACGGGATGCCCGTCGCCGCCATGATCGGGGCGATAGATGCCGCCGGGCTCCCCGTCTTTTCGTTCAAGGGTTCTGTGACGCTGACGTCGTCCGACTCCGCCGCCACGTTCCCCGCATCGGTGACGCTCGTCAACGGACGCGCGTTCGTGCC
>JBBAVQ010000087.1:0-10756 GCA_040397625.1 Pirellulales bacterium
GCCGACGTCTCGCCAGCCCATGTCGTCCATCAGGATCAAGACCACGTTCGGTGGCCGCCGTTCCTCGGCAGCGCTGACGCGAGGCGACACCAGCATTGCCAGTGCGAGCAACCCGAGCACAAGCGAGCCGCGGACCAGGGTCATGGTGCCGCCCGTTCGTAGCTGAAGGTTAGCGTGCCTTCGGCGAGCGTCGTGGTTCCGATCGCCGCAAGCAGGGCCTCGCGGGTGGCGTTGCCGGAGGGCAGTTTCAGCGGAGCCGACAACGCATAGACGGTGATGTGATACTGCTTCACACCCGGTCCCTTCGAACACATCGGGTCGTATTCCGCGCGGCCCTTGTCGTTGAGGCCAGTGGTGCCGACCGATCGCGAACCCTTGGGAAGCGACGTCGCCGAGGCCGGGATGCCGTGGACGACCCAGTAACTCTTCACGCGATCGGGCGCCTCGTGCCAGAGCGCGAGGGCATAGCAGACGGTCCCCTTTGGGCCCGTTTTCCATTCGATCGGCGGCGAGACGCCGGCGCCGTCGCAGGTGAACTCAACGGGGAGCTTGCCATCGGCGGCGATCGCGGAGCTCGTCACCACGAGGCCACCGGCCTCCGGCTTCATTGCGGCAACAGAAGCAGCCTGCGGTGCCGATGAGTCGTCAGCGAGTGGAGGACGACCATCGCGAGGCGGCGGGGGCGGACGATCCTCACCGGGCCGTGGCCGACGCGGTGGTCCACTCTCCGGCCTCCGGCCACCGCCTGACGCGCCTGGCCCGCGGCCTCCGGGGCCGCCAGGCCCCCGCTGCCGCGGTTCGTAGGTCTCGGTCGTCGAGCGGCCCTGCGGATCGGTGAACGTAAACGTCGCCGCGCCGTTGTCCTTGACGGTGTATTCGACTGTGCCCTTCCGACCACTCACCTCGTAGCTGAGCTTTCGCGAAGCCGCCCCGGTTGCCTCGAAGCCGACGATCGTGGCCCCGCGGAGCGGCTGCAGCGCCTCGCGGACGCCCTGCGCCCGGGGCTGCGGATCGACCTGGCCTTCGCGTTCGGTCACCTCCCCGCGAAACCCGCCGTTGAGATACGGATACGCCTTGGTGGCGTGGTAG
The DNA here is from genome assembly GCA_040397625.1 of Pirellulales bacterium. Lineage (GTDB taxonomy): Bacteria > Planctomycetota > Planctomycetia > Pirellulales > UBA1268 > QWPN01. The sequence goes on from JBBAVQ010000087.1 coordinate 1,090, forward strand.
TGGTAGTGGCCGTCGGCATCCTCGTGGCCCCCCATCCAGTCGAGGCCTTTCACCGGCGAGCCGTCGGGCTCCGTGTAGCCATAGATCGGATAGCCGTCGAGCGCGTAGGCGACGGGCTTGCCCTTGCCGACGACCTTCTCGAGGTGCACGGGTGCGACGTGGTAGTGGTAGTCGTCGGCCCGGCCGCAGTGGCCGCCGTAGTCGTCGAGTTCGCCGATCGCCAGGGCGTCTTCGCCGCGGTTGTTGAGCGGGTTGAAGATCGGGATGCCATTGACCGCGACGGCGATCGCGCCGCGGAGGAACCGATCCTTCGTGGTCGCGGGGTTCGCGGCCGGCACGGGATGCAGCGGGATCTGCCAGGCGTTGTCGCCGACGTATTTCTGCGGCAGCGGCACCTGCTGCTGCCAGGTGCGGATGCCGATCATCAGCGGGTGATCCGGGACGCCGTTTGACTCGACGAAGAACCAGCGATCGTCGCGGCGGGTCTTGATGTCGCCGCGTTTTTCGAAGGGGGCGAACGCATCGGCGATATCGACGGTCGTCGCGGCTGCGGGCTTCTTCGCGGCGGTGAGACGAAAGGGAGCGATCTGGGTCGTCGTCGCGTTTGGAGAATGATCTGTGGCCCCAGTCTCCCTGTCTTCTGCTCGATGACGATGCCACGGGTGGGCGACGGCCGTTGCCGCGGCGAAAAACGTCGTCACGATCACGATCATGGCCAGCGTTTGCCGGCCCGCACCGGCTCGCAGCACCATCGCCACAGATCGTCCCGCCCAACGGGTAGGTCCGGGGCTGCCCGTGCCAATGGAGCCGGGCTTGATGGCCAGCGGAGCCATGGATGGCGAAGCGCAGCCAGCATGCAGAGAGCGGAGGCCAGGATGGCCGCAGCGAACGTCCGGCGACATGGCATGGGCAGTCCCGGACCGGCGCCCGCCACGTTGCCGCGGAATCTCAACGCCCCCCTGAACGTGCATCCTCTGAACGTGTCTACCCTGATAATCGAGTAGGCTCACCTTCGCTCCTCTTTTTTGCCGCGTTTCATGCCCCCCTTGCCGCCGCCTCCGCGGGCCGGCGGTTGGGCAGTCGCCGCGTTCGCATCGTATCGCGGATTGACGGTTGGCAGTTGAGCGTGGACGTCGGCGAGGTAACGCTCGAGCCGCTGTCGCAACCGTGCCGCCTCAGCGGGCACTGTGGTGGCGAGGTCGTTTCGCTCGCCGAGGTCTGTCGCGAGGTTGAAGAGCTTCACGCTGTCGTCTTCGTAGAACGTCAGCAGCTTCAGGTCGCCGATGCGGATGGCGGAATGCGGCGTGTTGCCGCTCTGGTAGTGCGGGAAGTGGAACACGAGTTCCTCCCGGGGCCGCTGCACCTCGCCGCGGCCGTCGTGGGCGAGCAGCGGGGCGATGCTGCCGCCCTCCAGGCCCTTCGGCAGCGAGGCCTTCGGCACCTTTGCCCACTCGCAGAACGTGGGGAAGAGGTCGTAGCCCACCACTGGCACATCGCACCAGGAGTTGGCGGCCACGCCGGGGCCCCGGACGATCAGCGGCACGCGGACACCCCCTTCCCAGACCGATCCCTTGCCACCGCTGAGGCCGCCTCGACGGCCGCCACCGCCGGAGCCGTTGTCTGACATAGAGATCACATAGGTGGTGTCCGCGAGGCCGAGCTGGTCGATGGCGTCGAGCACCCTGCCGACGCCGGTGTCGAGGTCTTCGGTGATCGCGGCCGTGGAGGTGCGCTTGTCGCCGGAGCTGCCGGTGAGCCGTTCGTATTTCGCGAGCGTGGCCTTCAGGGCGTTTTCCGACGCGTGCAACGCATTCCACGAGAGTTGGATGAAGAACGGCTTGCCGGCCTTCGAGTTCTTCGCCATGAAGGCCCTCGCCCGATCGGCCATGCCGAAGATGTCTACCGGGTTCGGGTCAGTGAACTGAAAGGCCTGCTCGTTGCCGGTGTCGCCGTCGTGCTCGTCGTAGCCGTGGCGACCCGGGCCGCCGCCGGCGATATGCCACTTGCCGTAGTGGGCGGTGGCGTAGCCAGCCTTGCGGAGGACCTCGCTGATGGTCGCCTCATCGTCGGCGATCTGTTTGACGAGCTGCGGCTCGAGCAGCCGGTGGCCGGATTCGGGGGGTGCCGCCTTCGTCCAGTGGAGCTGGGCCGGGCTTTTTCCGGTCTGGAGGCTGATGCGAGTGGGGGAGCAGACCGGCGCCGGGGCGTAGGCGCTCGAAAACCGCATGCCTTCGGCGGCGAGTTTTTCGAGATTGGGCGTCTGGAAGATCTCGCCCCGCGAGGCGGCGACCTTCGGGTGCATGGCGACGGAGAGGCCGTTCCAGCCCTGATCGTCGGCGAGCATGAACACGATGTTGGGGCGGTCAGCATCTGGGTCGGCCCCGCGGTCGGCCCCCAAGGCGGCGCTCGCGGCGGTCGTGAGGCTCGCAAGTATGGCCGTTACGGCCGGAGTGATGGTCCGCCTCACCGTCGGTGTGACAGTCATCGTGGGGCCCCCGGCGACGCCCGCCTTTCCAGCGGAGTCCGTCCTTCATTTGGCGGTCGTCTTCCAGGCTGAGGTTGTCCCCCCGGCGGGCGGCGTCCGCCCTTGGGAGGCCCCTCGGGCACCACGTCGTTCAGGCCGCGGAAGTCGGGCCGCTGCTTGCCGTCGGGGGGCGTCGCCACGGTCTTCCGAAAGATCACGGTGTTGTCGAGTCTCAGGTCGTCGGTCCAGATGAACTTCGCCCTGGTGAAGTCGGCGTCAAAATAAGGTTGCTTGGGATCGACGTCGGCCACGTTGTATTCCCTGGCTTGGCCCCAACCGCTGTCGTCGAAGTCGGCGGCGAACCAGTTGTCGGGAATCGGCGAGTTTTCCACCCGGGGGTTTCGGGTGTCGCCGTTCACGGGCCCGTGGGAAAAGCACTTCGCCTTCCAGGAGGCGTCAGTGACGGTGCCGTCGCCAAACTTCAGGATAAAACCGGCGTCGCCGATGTTCGTGTTGGCATATTCCATTCCCGTCTTCGGGTCGGCGTTGTCCTTTGCCATGACGGCGATGGTCATGGGGTAGGCCGGCAGGATGTCGACCGAGATCACGTTGTGCGGAATGAACGCGATCGAGTCGACCGCGACGAGTTCCCCGTTCACGTAAAGGGAAAACGTGTTGTCGGCATAGACATTGGCCCGGACCGCGTCGGCGATCGCCGGCTTCCGCGGCGGGCCCGGCCGCTGTTCGGCTCCCCGGCCGCAGCATGCCCCAGGAAGGCTAAGGAGAAGGGCCATCAGCCCGACGACACGGGGAAAGGCGACGCGGCACGAAGGGGCCAGCAAGAAAGGAGCGGCACGACTCATGATCTTCCAACGGCGAAAGCATAGGGAAGGTTCTGCCCCCCTCGCGCCGTGGCAACACTTCGCAATCTCTGCGAAACGGTTTCGCAAATGTTGCGAAATGATTTCGCCATTTCTGCGAAATGATTTCGCCAAACTTGTGAAACATAGAATGAAACAGTTTCATGCCGACGTCTTTTTGAGCTTCTTCGAAGGGGCACAACCCGGTCTCTAAAGCATTGTATTCAAACACTTTACGGCATTTCCGTAGAGCTGTTTGGCCAGCAGTCTCACTATTTCTGTGAGTTGTGGCACGCCACTTGCACTTCTATCTCAGCGTCGGAGTGGTCGGGGGATCGTGCCTTGCGGCACGCCGCCACTGCGGTGCTTTTCCTGAATGTTTTCAAGGGGTTTTTTCATGGCTACTTCGTGCGCACGTTTCTTTCGGTCGGTCGCGTTTCTCGCTCTCGTCGCCGTTTCAGCGATCGACGCCAGTAGTGTGTCGGCCGGCAACTGGACCGGCTATATGAACGTGTTCAACAACGCGTCCGGCACGCAGGGGTCGTACGTCTTCGGTTCAGGTTGGGGTGTCGCCGACCTGAAGACGACGGTCTCGAACTCGAACTCCGGCACCATCGTCGGCGACCAGCTCGTGCTCGAGCCGAACTACAACACCTACACCAACTCATTGACCGGGAACGACGCCGACCGTGCCTTCTGGACGGACAGCACGGATGGCGGCGTGACCCCCGGGCCGCTGGGCAACAAGTGGATGGATGCCAACACCTTCGAGGAGACAGCTTCCATCGCGGTCCCGAGTTATACGTTCAGCGGGAACGTGACTTCGAACAACCTCAACACCTCGCTCTATACCGCCAAGGCGTTTATCAAGGTACTCGATCCGTCGAATAACTATGCAACCGTGCTGAACGACTCGGTCACGCTCCCGGCATCTGGGCCGTTTATCGTGACGTCGAACCTCGCGCTCTATCAGGGCAAGTTGCTGCAGGTCGGATTCAGCATGAACGGCCTGAACGCCAACCCGGTGAACGCGGTGAGCAACGGCAGCGTGGGCGTCACCATCACGGGCGTGCCGGAGCCCTCCACCTACGCCCTGCTCGCCTTCGGCGGCTGTGCGGCTACCGCCCTGCGGCGGCGGATCCGTCGGGCCAACGTCTGAAACCCGCTGGTTCCCTGCCCCGGGGCCAATATCCCCCTGGCCCCGGGCGGGGAACTGTGCTGCCGCGGTTGTCGCGGTGTCGGTTTACGACTCAGCGAAACGCATCGCCGGCCAACCGGCGATGCGTTTCTGTTTTGCGTCAGCGGTTTTTTGGTGGGACGCCTCCGTACGGTTCAGCCCACGTTTGCGTCACGTTCAACAAAAAGCCCCGAGCGCGAGCGAGGGGATCACGCCCAGCTGCCACATGGGCCCAGCGTTGTCGCAACCGCGTATCCCCTCGCTTCCGCTCGGGGCTTCCTGGTACGTGGCGTGCAGATCCGACCCGTTCTTCGGTTTTGTGCCGGAACAGTTTCTGCCGGGCTGAATCGCCGCTGGACTGCCCCGGGGCGTGGCTGCCTCACCCGCGGTGAATTGCGGTTTTTCACGTTGTGATTCCTGCGTGAACGAGGTGCGAGAAGGAAATATTCCTCATGGCGGCTGAATACCACGTGTTGACGAAGTTCAGCAGGGGGCATATCCTTCCCGGTGAAACAGTACCGGTCGCGTTCCGGCGGCGTTTTCGCTGCTGGTCGCGACGGACTGAGGGGAGGGGTCATGCCCAGCGTGCGAGCCATCGCGAAGCAACTCAGCCTGTCACCGGCCACGGTGTCGCGGGTCCTCAACAACCATCCCGACGTCGATGAGGCGACCAGGGAGCGGGTGCTCACGCGGATCAACGAGGTTGGCTACGTGCCGCGGTTCGGTCGCCGGCTCACCAACGTGATCGCCTTGGCGTATCCCGACGAGCCCGTTCGCAACGAATACGGCTCGTTCGAGCCGGCGCTGCTCAGCGGCATCATGCGGGGGCTCGGCGAGCATCACTTCGACCTCAAACTCCTCAGCATCCGCCGCGATAAGTCTCCCGACGAGAGCTACTCGCAGTTCTTCATGCGGAAGGGCATTCGCGGCGTGGTGCTTCGTTGCTTTCGCCACAACCGGGCCATGATCACGAGCATCGCCGAGGAAAAGTTTCCGAGCATCGTGATTGCGGAGCGGTTCGAGGAGCCGCAAGTCAACTTCCTCCGGGCCGACTCGTATCCCAGCAGCCGCCGGGCCGTGGAGCATCTGATCGGCCTCGGCCATCGCCGCATCGGCCTGGCGATGCACAACGTGGCCGACAGCGACCATGCCGACCGCCGTCGCGGCTACACCGACGCCCTTGCCGCAGCGGGGCTGGCCCATGATCCGTCGCTCGTGATGGAGTTGCCGTCGGGGTTCTCCGCCGGCGAGCAGGTGCTCGACGCGATGCTCGGCCTGCGCGAGCCGGTGACGGCGATCTTCGCCACCAACCCCATGACCACGCTCGGCATCATGCGGCGGGCCCAAGAGCGGGGCATCCTCGTGCCTCGCGACCTGTCGCTGCTGGGGGTGGACGACAGCGATGTCCGGCTCCACGTCTGGCCGCGGCTCACCGCCGTGACGCAAGACGCTTCGGCGCTCGGGCTCGAGGCGGCCCACTGGCTGACAACCATGATCGCCAAGGGGGATCGCGATGCGGTCTGTCGCCGGACGATCGCCACCAGTTTCGAAGTCAACGGCACGACCGCACCGCCGGCCGCCAAGGCGGGCAGGATGGTCGGTCCACGAATGCTGCGGGAAGAACAGGACGAGGAGATGCCGCAGGAGGTGGAAGCGTGACGTCGGCGGCGCGCCGGGCGAGTGCCGACGGGCCGGGTTTGCGTGAAAACGGCCGAAGAGGCCATGGCCGGGGGGTGACACCTTTTCGTCGCCACGCCGTTCAAAGAATCAAGTTCAAAAGAATCAAGCACGTGTCTTCAACAACTTCTGGAAGGGAGACGGTCATGCATCGGAGTCGTTTTGTGTGGGCTTTGCTGGCGATCGCCAGCGTGTCGTCGTCGCTGGCCACCGCCGGCGATTGGCAGGGCTGGATGGCGGTGTTCGAAAAGACGCCGCAGGGAGGCCAGGGCAACTACCTGTGGGGCAGCGCGTGGGGCGTGCCCGCGCTCAAGACCGATGTGATCAAGGGCAGCGGGACCGCCGCCAACATCATCGACAACGTGCTCGATCTCTACCCCAACTACAACACCTACAACGCCTCGGACCCCTACTGGGCGAGCGGCACCGTGGGTAACAAGTGGATGGAGGCCATCACCTACGTGGAGCCGCAGGCGTCGATCACGGCGTCGTCCTGGACGTTCAGCGGCAACGTCAACGATTACACGCTGTCGTCGGCCTACACGGCCTCGGCCTTCGTGAAGGTGCTCGATCCGCTGAACGGCTACAGCCAGTCGCTCTACAGCACGGTCAACCTGAGCGGCCAGACCACGTTCTCGATCACGGAAGACCTGACCTTCTATCAGGGCCAACTTCTCCAGGTGGGCTTCGACGTGAAGGGCGTGAATGCCAACCCCGCCGCTGCGGCCTCGCTCGGCAAGGTGCGGGTGACCACGTATCCGCAGACCTCGATCACGATCAACGTGGGGTCGGGCACGACGCAGACGCAGGCCCAGGCGGGCTACCCGACGATCACCGGCTCGCTGCCCTTGTCGAAGACGGGGGCCGGCACGGTCGTGTTCAACGCGGTGAACCCCTACACAGGGGCGACCACCATCGACGGCGGCAGGATCCAGGTGTCAAACACCGGCGGCCTGTCGGCCAGCGCGGTCACGGTCAACTCCTCGGGCACGCTTGCCCTGACCGCCTCCGGGGCCACGAACCTCGCCGGTGTCACGGTCGGAATCGGCGGCGCGATGACGCTGCGGAGCGACGTTCCCCAGGGCGTCAGCCTGCAGTCGCTCGCGGTCAACACGGCCGTCGCCCTGACGATTGACAGCGGGACCATGACCAACGGCTACATGGGCGTGTTCGACCTGCCGGCCAACGGCGGGGCCTACCAGCCGTTCCCCACGAGCGGCCCCTGGGCGGTGCCCGACCTGCGGGCGGATTTCACCAGCGGGACGAGCGTGACGCTCGCCCCGTGCTATGTGGCCGACAGCGGCACCTACTGGTACACGCCCAGCGGCCAGCCCGGCGCCACCGGCAACAAGATCATGGAGGCCAACGTCTACGGTCAGGCCGACGGCACCTATGCCGGCAAGACCGTGAAGTTCAGCGGCACGGTGCCCTCCTATACGCTCCAGAGCGGCTCGGGCGGCTGGACCGTGAAGGCGTTCATCCGCGATTTCGCCGCCGACTTCAGTTCCTTCAACGAGCAGATCGTGCCGATCTCCACCACGGGAACCTTCTCCATCCGGCTGAACGCCGTCAACGATCCCACGCGGCACGTGCAGTGGGGTCTGCAGACCACTGGTCCGGACGTCTGGATCACCGATCTGGCGTCGAAGGGAACCGTGGTCGTCAATGCGCTGCCGACCGAGGCGGAAGGCGGGCGGATCGACGTCGGTCAGGGAAACATCACCTTCGCGTCTGGAATGTCCGCCACCGAACTCGTTTCGCAGATCATCGCCGGCATGGGCGACGGCTCGTGGAACGGCTCCACGGGCATCACGTCGAGCCTCGTGGCGTCGCAGGTGGCACTGAGCATCCCGCGGTCGATCGGCTGGGTGGACAACGGCGGCGGGTCGCTGTCGTTCGCCTACTCGGCGCCGGGCGATACCAACATCGACAACCAGGTCGATATCCTCGACGCGGCCAACTTCCTCGCCGGAGGCAAGTTTGACACCGGCGAGGTCTCCAACTGGAACCAGGGTGATTTCACCTACGACGGGCTCGTGGACATCCTCGACGCGGCGTCGTTTCTCTCGACCGGCCTGTTCGACGCGGGCAACTACCTGCCATCCGGCTCGGCCCCGGTCGCGGCGGTTCCGGAGCCCTCGACGATCGGACTCGTCGGAATCGGTGTGGCCGTGCTGTCGATCCGGGCTATCCGGCGCCGACCCCGGGCGGCGCAGCGGCGGCGGGCGTTCACGCTCGTTGAGTTGCTCGTCGTGATCGCGATCATCGCCACGCTGATCGGGCTGCTGCTGCCAGCCGTGCAGTCGGCGCGTGAGGCTGCCCGGCGGACGCAGTGCTCCAACCAGCTGAAGCAGGTGGGCCTCGCCGTCCTCCAGACGGAGAGTGCTTCGCGGATGTTTCCCTCCGGCGGGACGACGCCGTATCCGAGGATCGAGGACTACTCCAGCGGCGGCAAGCCGTTCGGCCCGAACAAGCAGGGGCTCAGCTGGGCCTTTCAGGTACTGCCCTACATGGAAGGGGGCAGCATCGCCACGATCACCAACACGCCGCAGATTGCGGGGTCGGCGGTGCCGACCTACTTCTGCCCCTCCCGTCGCGGGCCGACGAGCTTCGTCAACACCGACCAAGCGCGGTCGAACAACGGCGGCAGCGGTGCCCCGATGACCGTCTGGCTGATGGATTACGCCACCGTGCATCCGGGGCCGGCCCGCTCGGAGAACCCCGCGCTCTTCGACGCGAGCATCAAGATGGGAACCGCGAACGCCGGCGAAATCGCCACCACGGTCGGCTGCGGAAACGGCTACGGCTTCTGGGGTGCCGGAACGAGCACGATGGACTTCACGCCCCAGTCCCGGGCGACCCTCGGCACCCGCTACACGGGGTTCAAGGGAGTGATGGTCCGCGGCAACTACCTCGTGAAGAACGGGGTGGTGACGCAGCTCGACTACCCCGGCAACACCCGCATCAAGAACATCGCCGACGGACTGAGCAAGACGATGATGGTGTTCGAGAAGCGGCTCACGCTCCCCTATGAAGTCCACAACGTCGACGACGACGAAGGCTGGTCGTCGGGCTGGGATTACGACACCGTTCGCACCACCCTCTGCCCACCGCAGTCCGACGCCAAGGAGTTGATCGCCGGCACGAACGCCTCGTACCGGACCCCGGGCTCGGCGCATCGCGCGGGCTGCAACGCCGTGTTCGCCGACGGCTCGGTCTCCACGATCGGCTACGACATCGATCCCGAGACCTTCAACTGCCTCGGCCATCGTGAGGATGGCCAGGCCGTGACTCCGCGGTAGTGCCGCGAACCGGAGTTCCAGCCATGGACAAGGTTCGTGCAGCGGCCTCGGTCGCGATCGCGCTGGGAGTCGTCAGGTGCGTGCTGGCGGTTTCGTCGGCCTGCGTGGCGGCCACCGTGGCGGTTCACGGTGACGCGGCGTCGGGATGGCGACTGATGCGCGACGGGGAGCCGTTCGTGATTCGCGG
>JBBAVQ010000088.1:0-10751 GCA_040397625.1 Pirellulales bacterium
TGTTGCCGACCCACTTGTTGAAGGCCCGGGCCATACGGGTGATCGAGTCCATCAGCAGGAACACGTCCTTGCCGGTCTCGGCCATCCGCTTGCACCGCTCCACGACGAGCTGGGAGAGCCGCACGTGGCTCTCGACGTCGCAATCGAGGCTGCTGGCGAGCACGTCGCCCTTCACCGACCGCTTCATGTCGGTGACCTCCTCGGGCCGCTCGTCCACGAGCAGCATCACGAGGCTGAGTTCGGGGTGGTTGGCCGACACGGCCTGCGACACCTGCTGGAGGAGCACGGTCTTGCCCGTCCGCGGCGGCGCGACGATCAACGCCCGCTGCCCCTTGCCGAGCGGCGTGAGCATGTCCATCACCCGCGTGGTGATGGGCTGCTGCCCCGTCTCGAGCCGCAGCCAGGTCTCGGGATTGATCGGCGTGAGTTGGTCAAACGTCTTGACGTTGATGTAGTCGTCGGGAGGCATTCCCTCGACCGACTCGATCTCGCGGACCCGTGGCCCCTGCTGCCGCCTGCCGGGCTGGACGAGGGCCTTGATGTACACGCCCTCGCGAAGACGGTAGCGGTCGATCATCGTGGCCGGCACGAAGGGATCGGTCCGCTCCCGCGTGTAGTTGGTCTCCACACTGCGGAGGAATCCGTAGCCATTGGGGTGCATCTCCAGCACGCCGACGCCCGGCTCCAGCGGAATCGGGTCGCCGTTTTCAGCGACTTCCGGCTCGAGTTCCGGCGGCCTCATGCCCTCGCTGTCCATGTCCACGGCCCCGGCTCCAGCCTGCGGCGGCCCACCGCCCCCGCCGCCGCCACGGCGAAACCGGCGACGACGGCCATAGCCACCGCCCTGGTAGCCCTGCCCGGGGCCCTGTCCTGGCCCTTGTCCGGGGCCGCCCATGCCGCCCTGACCCTGACCGCCATACCCACCGGGACGCCGCGAACGCCTGCGCTTCGACATGGATGCTGAAAACCCCTGAAACTGGAATCCGACCCTAAAACGTTGAAAGCTTCGATCCGCTGAAAGTCTGGACGACGTCTGGCTCAACCCGGCCGCTTTCGCACAGGACGTGGGCACCACCGCCCGAATCCAGCGACGGGTTTCCCACGGACAACCGGAGAAAACCCTCGAAAACGAAGCCGCCTTACCGACGGCGTTCCGAAACGAGGCCACGACCTCTGGACTCAGGGCTTTCGAAAACCCCAATGGGAAGACCCCTCGCGAGATCCTTGCTCCCTGGCCGCGACCCGTCCCACAAGCTGTTGAGACGAAGTCCTGCGACAAAGCCTCCGGAAGGCTCAAAGCTCGTTCCGGAATCGCCATTCACGACGACATGCGAAGTATCCGTGGGGGCCGCTGGTCTGTCAAGCAGGTGGCCTCATGGGGCCCTGGGCTTCACCCCCAAAAAATGCCCAGCAATGCGGGTTTTTTGCCGTTATCGCCACGGCAGGCTGGGCCATCCGGGAAAGGCTCGCGGGCCGTGATGACCCGTCCCCCCGTTAGCCGGCCATTTCGACGCGATTCCTGCATCCAGATCGACCGATACCACACGCAGGGTTTTCCCGATCGGCAGGCCGCCTGAGCCTCCGGACTCTGGTGGGCCGGGGCAGGGACGAAACCGCGACCGGATTCTCGATCACGGGGTCAGAGCGATGGCTGGGGCAACGACAGTTCGAACGGCCGGCATGTGGCGCACGGCAACGACCCGCACGATCGGCGTGCTGATCCTTGCACTCGCCTCGGTTCCTGCCTGGGCGGGCATGCAGTGGCATGCGGATCTGGCAGCGGCTCGGGCCGCGTCCACCGCCAGTCGCAGGCCTGTGCTCGCCGTGTTCACCGCCTCCTGGAGCCCGGAGTCGACGTCGTTCGAGCAGCAGGTTCTGGTCGCCGAGGAGGTCGAGGCCGTCCTGACGGCGTGCTTCGAGTCCGTCCGGATCGACGTCGATCAGCGGCCCGGCATCACCAAGCGGATGCAGGTGGCGCATGTGCCCTCAGCATGCGTGCTGGGCGAAGGCGATGAAGTGCTCGCCCGGTTTGACTGCCCTACGACATCGACCGCCTTCGTGGCGGCTGCCGCCCGCGCCGCCCAGGATGCTGCCGCCTGCCCGGCCGGCACACGGCCGATCGGCGATGCCTCGGCCGTGACGGAGTGCCTCGCCACCGACGGTCGCTCCGCCGCCGAACGCGCGGCCGTCGGCTTTCCGTCGCAGTCCGGTGACGGCAGTCCGCTGACCGAGCAGTCGGCCCCCCAAACCTCGGGCCGCGGCTCGATTTCGCTCGTCACAGCGAAGGTCCGCCAGCTCTCCGACTTTGCGACCGGAGCGCCGAGCGACATCGGCCGCGGTGCGGCCACAGCACCGGCGGCACCTGCATCGCCGGCGACCGCGGTGGCCACCACCGAGCCGACGCCGAGTCGCTTCGTGTCGGCAGCGCCCCTGGATCCCCCGACGTTGCCGCATGCCGCGCCCTCGTCGTGGCCGGCAGAAGCTCCCAGCCGAGACTCCGCTTTCACCAATGCGCCCGACCAGCCGGCGGCGGCCCGCGCCATCGAGCCGACCTCGGCGGCGACGGCGTGGCTCGCCGGCCCGCCGACGGCGGGCGCGGCCCCACCGCCGGCCCAGGCCGCGTCGTCGGCGTCGCCCTCGGACCTGGAGGAGAAGCCGACATCGACCAGCACGTGGTCGTCGTTCGTCTCTGCATTCCAGAAGCCCTTCAGCATCTTCTCGAAGCCGACCAAGCCCGCCAATGAACCGCCGACGATGCCCTCCGCACGCCCCACCTCGCCGCTGGCAGCGACCACACCGCTGACGGTTCCGCCGGCTACGCCAGCCGCATCCGCGATGCCCACCACACCCGCCGCCCCGGCAAGTCCCGACACGTACGGCTCGATGCCGCTTGGACTCGAGGGCTACTGCCCGGTGACGCTCGCCGAAAAGGGCGTCTGGACGGAGGGCCGCGCCCAGTGGGGCGTTCGGCATCGCGGCAGGACCTACCTCTTCGCCGGCCCGGAACAGCAGCAGGCGTTCCTCGCGTCGCCCGACCGCTTCGCCCCAGCTCTCTCCGGCGACGACCCGGTGACCGTCGTCGATCAGGGGAAGTGCCTGCCCGGCCGTCGGGCGTATGGTGTCACCTACCAATCGCGGATGTACCTCTTCTCGTCGCCGGAGACGCGCGCCCTCTTCGCCGCCAATCCGGAGCGCTACACGGCGCCGGTGATGCTCGCCGAGCGGCCGGCGCCGAGCGACGCCACTCGCCGCTACTGAGCTCCAACCGGGCGTGATACGGTTCACACGTGATCCTCGCGCGGCCATCGTCCAAGCCCAACGCCGTGAGGCGTGGGGCGAACCACCACACGACGCGGCGTCCAGCGTGATTCGCCCGCGGCCTCACGGCCGGTCGGCTTTCACCTGCGATGCACTCGAGCGCGAGGATCTGGTGTGAACCGTATGAGTCATCCAGGGCCACGTCACTGATCGGACAGCCCCCATCGCTTACGCGATTGGGCTTCCTGACGCCGCAGGAAGCGTAACGCCGTAAGGCGTACGGCCGGTCAGGAAGCGTAACGCCGTAAGGCGTACGGCTGCGCGTGGTTACCGAACTCGGGCCCACCCCTTGCTCCGCTCCACGGCGTCGCGCCAGACGGCGAGCATTCGCCGTCGCTCCTCGGCGGTGATCCGCGGCTCGAACCGCCGCTCCACTCGCCGCGCGTCGGCCACGGCGTGTGCGTCGCTGAAGAATCCCGCCGCCAGGCCGGCGAGCAGCGCCGCACCGAGGGCCGTTGTCTCCACCACCGCCGGTCGCTCAACCGCCAGCCCGAGCACGTCGGCCTGGATCTGCATGAGCAGGTCGTTGCCGCTGGCCCCCCCGTCAACCCGGAGATGACGGAGCTCGACGCCCGCATCCCGCTGCATGCACTCCACCACGTCGGCCACCGACAGCGCGATCGCCTCGAGCGCCGCCCGGGCGACGTGGCCGCGGTGCGTGCCCCGCGAGAGCCCGATGATCAGGCCGCGGGCGGCGGGATCCCAGTGCGGCGCCCCGAGCCCGGTGAGTGCCGGCACGACCGTCACCCCGCCGTTGTCGGCAACGCTCCGAGCAAGCGTCTCCACGTCGGAGGCTTTCTCGATCAGCCCCAGCCCGTCGCGGAGCCAGCCCACCAGGGCGCCCGCGATGAACACCGATCCCTCGAGGCAGTAGTGCGGCCCCGGCGACGATCCACAGCCCGGCGTGGTGAGCAGACCGCTCCCGCTCGCCACCGGCCGGTCACCGGTGGAGAACATCAGGAAGGCGCCGGTGCCGTAGGTGTTCTTGGCGTCGCCCGGTCTCTCGACCCCCTGCCCGAAGGCCGCGGCCTGCTGGTCGCCAGCGCAGCCCAGGATCGGCACGGCTGCTCCCAGAAGCGACGGCTCGGTCTCCCCGAATGAACCACTCGACGGACGAACCTCGGGCAGCATGCACCGCGGCACGTCGAACATGCGGCAGAGGTCGTCGCTCCAGGCGAGCGTGCCGATGTCGAACAGGAGCGTGCGGCTGGCGTTGGTGACGTCGGTGGCATGCACGCGGCCACCGGTGAGCCGCCAGATCAGGAACGAGTCAACGGTGCCGAAGAGCACCTCGCCCCGCTCGCACCGCTCCCGGAGGCCGGGGATGGTCTCCAGAAGGTGCACGATCTTCGTCGCCGAGAAGTAGGGGTCGAGGACGAGCCCCGTCCGCCGCCGCACCTCGGGCTCGAGCCCCGCCGCCTTCAGCCGCGCGCAGATCGGCGCCGAGACGCGGCTCTGCCAGACGATCGCCGGCGCCACCGGCCTGCCCGTCGCCTTGTCCCAGAGGATCGTCGTCTCCCGCTGGTTGGTGATGCCGATCGCAGCCACGCCATCCACGGAGATGCCGGCCGACGCCAGCACCCGCCGGGCACACGAGAGCTGAGTCCGCCAGATGTCTTCCGGGTCGTGCTCCACGATTCCCAGGTCGGCCCCATCGGGCCCCGCCTCGCTGCGGGCGTGCTGCGGAAACTCCTCCTGCGCCACCGCGATCGGCGTGCCCCGCCGATCGAAGAGAATCGCTCGGCTCGACGTGGTGCCCTGATCGACCGCGAGCACGCAGGTGGCAGAGGAACGTGATGGCATACGAAGATATCCATGATGGTCGTAGAACGGGACGGCCGAGTATCCTCGACGGCGGCCCCAGGACACGAGCCATGCCGCCTTCGCCCCCGCGCCGTCGCGACCATCGTACCGCCTGTGGCTGCTCCGCCCCACGACGTGCCGCGGCCATCTCCGTGTTCGTCGCGATCGCCACGGTATCGATGGGGGGCGACGCGGAGGCCGCGCCCCGCCCCTCCGGACTCGATGCCGAGGTGCGGGCCACGTGGACGAGCGTGCCGATTCGCGAGTGGGCCCGCCGCATCTCGGAAACCACCGGCGTGCCGGTGATCGTCGATCGGCGAATCGACCCAGACCTGGCCGTGACCATCGCGAGCGATGGCGACTCGCTCCGCGTGCTCCTCGACCGGGTCGCCACCTCCGCGACCGCCACCGTGGAACCGCTCGCCTCGACGACGCGGCTCGTGCCCCGCGACCTCGCGGGCCGCGGTCAGGCCGCCGAGGCGGCCCGAAACCGCGAGGTTCGCCGACTTCCCGCCGAAGTCCGCCGCATCGCCGAGCGGCGCGCCCCCTGGAAATGGCCCGCCGCGGCTCGGCCACGAGACCTCGTCACCGCCGCGGCCGATGACGCCGGCCTCGTGGTCACGGGGCTCGACCGCATTCCACATGACCACCTGCCCACCATGTCGCTTCCCCCGCTGCAACTGGCGGAGCGGCTCGATCTCGTGCTGGCGGATTTCGACCTGCGGGTGGCGTGGTCGCTGACCGGCGGATCGATCGTACCGATCGACGAGGGCATCGAACCCAGCGATCGCACCGCCGCATCCTCCGCTGCGAAGCGACCGACGCCCCCGCGGCGCGACCGCCAACCTGGTCAGGAACCCAAGGCCGGCCAAGAATCCCCGGCTGACGATCAGACGGTGTACTCGCTCCGCGTCGAGTCGCCGCTCGATCAGGCCGTCTCCGCCGTGGCGAAGGCGCTGGGGCTTCGATCAGCGATCGACGCGGCCTCGCTTGCGGCCCGCGGGATTTCTCCGCGAGAGATCGTGCGGGTTGACGCCCGCGATCTGTCGCGGGATCGGCTGCTCGACGCGCTCGTCGCCCCGCTCGGCCTTGCCTGGACGATCGACGGCGAAACGCTGCGGGTGTTCGCTCCACCCGCCACGCCAGCCGCCGACGCGCGGTGACCGGTTACGGTTGCATGGCCGGCCGGTTGCCGCCCTTGCCGCGGACCACGTCGATGTTGCGCCGCGATCCCTCGTGCTGAGGATCCCGCTTGAGGGCCTCCCCATACGAGTTGGCCGCGTCGGCGTACTTACCCTGATGGGTCTGCGCCACGCCGCGATTGAACCAGGCGCGAACGTCCTTGGGGTCGTGGCGGATGGCCTGATCGAAGTCGAACTCCGCCTTCCGCGGCTGATTGGTCTGCAGGTACGCGAGCCCCCGGTTGAGGTAGGCGAGCATGTAGGTGCGATCGCGGCGGATCGCCGACGCGTAGGCGTTGATCGCCTCGAGCGGCCGGCCGAGTTCGATGAGGGTGAGCCCACGCCAGAGTTCCGGACGTGGGTCGTCGTAGGCTATGCCGGCCGCGTCCTCGAAGTCTTCCAAGGCGATGCCATGGAGGCCGAGGTGGAACCAGGCGATGCCGCGACGCAGGTAGAGTTCGGAGTCCTGCGGGTCGATCTCGAGGCCCCTCGAGCAGGCATCGACGCAGCCCTCGAAGTCACCGAGCCGCCGCGACGTGACGCCAAGCGCGAGGTAGGCGAGCGTCATCTTCGGATCGAGTTTGATCACCTCGCGAAGCTTCGCGCGGGCCTCCTCGAGCTTCCCGGCCTTGTCAAGTTTCTCGGCCTCGACGAGCAACTTCTCGGCCGGCGTCGGCTCCCAGGAGTCACTGCGGCTATCGCGCATCGACGGACGCGAACGATCGGGTCGCTCCGCGGGATCGCCCGGCACCGTGGTCTCGGGAAACGGCACCGGCAGCCGGGCGCCGGGACGCGATCCGGCGGATGACGGCCCCGCCGATGACGGTCCGGTGGACGGCCGCTCCCTCGGCATCGTGACGGCGGGCTGCCGCGGTGCGGCCTTTTGATCGGTGGCCGGCTTGGCGCCGGTCCCGCGGCCGAACGGATTCAGTTCGTCGGCGAAGGGGTCATCCTCGGGCACGCCGCCGGGTTCCGCGCCACCCTGCGCGTAGGCCGGCGTGGAGGCCGCGACGACCGCGAAGCAAGCGGCAAAACAGGCGGCAGCAAACAGAGGCCGCATCCGGAGGAGCATCGTGGACGGTGTGCGCTGGGTCATGGTGTGGAAGTATCCCTTTGGGAGATCGGCATTTCAAAACGTGGAAACGGGGCTCCGGGAGGGCGATCGGTCATCACCCGTGCAATCCTCGCAACCCGTCGTGGTCCCGGAACCCCGACGGCCGCGGCTGGCAGCCGTCAGGCCGGGCCCGCCTCCAGGAGTCCACCGAGCCGCTCCTGGATGCCGCTCTTGATCTTCCCGGCAAACAGTCCGGCCATCCCGGGCACCTCGAGCCGAACGATCAACTCCGCCGCCAGGATCTCGACGTCGCTCTCGATCGGCATGCCCATGACGTCGAGCGACAGCTGCAGGCGGCCGTTCTCGTGCCACTTTGAATCGATGGCGCCGACTTTGCCGGCGAAGTCGTCTCGGGCGCGGCCGACGGCCAACTCGAGACGGCGCCGAACCTCGCGCTCGTCGAGGCTGTGCGGAATGCGAACCTCCATCGATTTCACGGACTGAACTCCTCGGGGCGCATGAGTGGTGGCGACGGGCTGTCGGCCGACCCTGCCCCCGCGAGTGTACCTACAAGTTCGGCCACGTTCCTGCGGCCGACACGGCCCATCCGTCCCCCATCGCAGGCCGCCGACCGGACCCCGGCGATCCGGGCCCCGACGGCCGAAATCATGGGCAGATCGCGGCAGGAAAGCCGGCCCGCGAGAGCCACGTCGAGGCCGCCGGCCCGGGCGGCCGCCACCCATTTCCCGACCGCTTCGGCCCCGGCGGCATCAAACAGCCCGCCTGCCGACTTGTTGAAGGTGTCGATCAGGATCGTCGCGGCTCCGGCGTCGGCGGCAGCGGCAATCAGGCGGGCCGGTTCGGCCGCCGCCGCGGCAAGCCAGTCGGCATACGCCACCGCCACGAGTTCGACCCGGCCGGCGACCCGGTCGGCGAGCCGTTCGTAGCCACGCCGCCATTGATCGACCGACAGGCCAGCTGGGCCGGCCTTGATCGCCGCTGGCACGGTCAGGCCCGCGGTGAGGAGCCCGTCGAAGAGTGTGGTGACGTGCGCCGCGATCGCATGCTCGCCGTCGGCGAGTTCGCCGCAGGCGACCGTCCATGCCGCATGCCCGGCAACGGCGGCGGCGATCGCCGTGGTGACATCGGCGTCGGCCCGCCCGAGCGGTCCGCGCAGCGGCTCCTTCACGTCGATGATCGCGGCGCCGCCGGCCACCGCCTCCGTTGCCTCGGCGACCGACCGCACGCTCACCAGCAGCCCGGCAGGCAGCCTGCTTCTCGTGACGCTCGTCACGACGGCCCGGGCGACACCCGCCTCCTGGCCTCGAGCAGGCGCGCCGAGATGTCACGGGCGACAGCCTGCGACAGCGGCTCGCACCAGCGGCCGTCGAAGACGACGTTGCCCTCCTCCCACGACCCCCATGCCGACAGCACGGGCCGCGACCGCCACTCGACCGCCCGTTCGGCGAGTCGCAGCACCACCGTGCTCACGCGGCGGTCGGCGGTCTCGTCGTGGCCGCCGAGCGGCTGCGATCCCGGAAACACGCACTCGACCACCTCGAGAGGCACCTGCTGCATGCCCATGGGCGTCAGCCGCACCTCCAGCACGTCGCCGCGACACGCCAGCCGCGGCCTCGAGGCGGCCCAGAAAAACGCAGCCGCGACGCCCAGCCCGGCGAGGCAGGCGGCGGCCACAACCGCGACGCCCCATGCCGGCGGGCGGGCCGCGATCAGGAGGGCGGCGGCGATCATCGCCACGGCCGCCATCGCGGCACAGAGCACGGCTGCCGGCCTCGGATTGGCCCGCAGCCAGACCTCGGCCACGGCCTCAGAGGCCCCGCTCGGTTCCGCTTTCGCTGCTGCCGGCCCTTGCATACGATCTGCCGTCAATCCCGCGTCACGAAGGAGGTTTTCGGCCATGCACGATGCAGCACACGCCGACGCCGGTCGTCTACCGCTCTGGGGCATCGCCCTCGCCTTGGCCGCCTACGTGGCTGCAGCGACGGTTGGACTACCGCAACATGGTCGCGATTTGCTGGTCCGCTCACAAGCGGCCCATCAGGGCGAGCATGCGGGCGACCACGCGGCCACCCCGCATGGCGACCATGCCGCCCCCGCGGGCCATGCCGTCGCAGCGCCGCCGCTGGCCACCGTACTGCCGTTCGCGATCCTGCTGGGTGCAATCGCGATCCTGCCCCTCACGCCGGGCCTGTCGCACTGGTGGGAACACAACTCCAGCAAGCTCCTCGTGGCCGGCCTGCTCGCGGCCGTCACGCTCGGCTACTACCTCCTCGGCCACCGCCATCCGATCGACCTCCACTTCCCAGCCCACGCCGTGGTGCAGCCGGCGGCGGCAGGCGCCTCCTGGAGCACCGTCGGCACGGTGCTCGTCAACGCGATCCTCTCCGAATACATCCCCTTCATCACGCTCCTTTTCGCCCTGTATGCGATCACGGGGGGTGTGCGGATCGAGGGCGACCTCGAGGCCACGCCCACCACCAATGCGACCTTTCTCGCGGTGGGCGCGGTGCTGGCGAGCTTCATCGGCACGACGGGCGCCGCGATGCTCTTGGTGCGGCCGCTGCTGGAGACCAACCGCGAGCGTCGGCACGTGGCCCACACCCTGGTGTTTTTCATCTTCATCGTCTGCAACTGTGGCGGGCTGCTCCTGCCGATCGGCGACCCGCCGCTGTTCCTCGGCTACCTCCAGGGCGTCGATTTCCTCTGGACGATGTCGCTGTGGAACGAATGGCTGTTTACCAACGGAGCGCTGCTGGTGATCTACTGGCTCTGGGACACGCTCATCGCCCACCCCCGCGAGACCCGGGCCGACGTCGTCCGCGACCGGCTTCTCACCCGCAGCCTCCGCTTCGGCGGCCTCTGGCCCAACCTCCCGCTGATGGCGGGCGTGATCGCCGCCGTGGCGTTCCTCGATCCTTCGAAGCCGGTGCCGGGCACCTCCTGGCATCCGTGGATCTACCTCCGGGAGGCGGTGCTCATCGGCCTCGTCGGGCTGTCGCTGCTCCTGGGGTCGGGCGAGGTCCGCCGCAAGAATGCGTTCACGTACGGGGCGATCCTCGAGGTGGCGGCGCTCTTCATCGGCATCTTCATCTGCATGCAGCCCGCGCTGGCCCTGCTCCACGTCCACGGCGCCAGCCTCGGCCTGTCGTCGCCGCAGTCGTATTTCTGGGCCACCGGCTCGCTCTCCTCGGTGCTCGACAACGCCCCGACCTACCTCGTGTTTTTCGAGGCGGCCGGCATCGACCCGACCGACGGCCTCGCCGGCGAGGAGGCCCGGCTCCTCGCGGCGATCAGCCTCGGGGCGGTGTTTCTCGGGGCGATGACCTACATCGGCAACGGCCCCAACTTCATGGTCAAGGCGATCGCCGAGCAGG
>JBBAVQ010000089.1:0-10613 GCA_040397625.1 Pirellulales bacterium
GTGTTCGTCGTTTCCAACTTTGAGATGGTGAAGGTCTCGGGCACTGCTCCCCAACCGTTGAAGTTGGCGAGATTGCCCGGGTTACCCACCGTGGCGAAGTCGATCGTCACGCCGCAGGCCGACGACCCGAGGCATACCACGGCAATTGCTATCCCGCGCGCGAACGTCGTCATCGGTTGCCCTCGGGTTTTGCCAGCGGCGGTTCGCCGTCTGGTGAGAGGAAAAACCTGCAAGCCGCGTGCCAACCGCACGCCGGGCCAGCCGGAATCCTTCGGAAGTGCCATCGTGGGCCGGAACTCGCGTGGTTTCTCCGACGTCACCAGCGTTCAGTCGCTGGCCACCGGGATCCGCGGATCATCAGGCTGGTGGTCGGCTCACCGCAGTGAGGAGCCGGTGATGTGTCGCGCGGCGCAAAAGAGCCGCAGGGTGGCAATCTCCGCCACGGATGAAACGCGATCAGCCGAAGGTGCGTGGCTGGCCGGTGGCCTCGAGAACGGAGAGCCAGAGGTCGCCGCTCGGCTCGACCTGATTGCGATGGCTCACCGCGAGCGCCATCGGGATGTGAACGAACCGGCCGTGCCACCGCCCCACCACCATCGCCGTCCGCCCTGCCATGGCCGCATGCACCGCGTTTTGCGCGAGCCTCAGGCAGTAGACGCTGTCGTAAGGGTTGGCCTCCACGCTCCGGATCGCGTAGCTCGGATCGATGTACTTGAGGTTGATCTCCACGCCGGCGGCCGCGAAGTGCTCCGTGATCCGGCTTCTGAGAAGCAGGCCGATGTCGTTGAGCCTGCGGTTGCCCGAGGCGTCTACCCCAGGCTCCACGCCCGCCATCAGGTCTTGGCCGGCCCCCTCGGCCGCCACGATCACCGCGTGGCCACGGGTGCGGACGCGGTCCAGCAGGTGCTCGAGCAGACCCCGCGGGCCGTCGAGCACGCACGGCACCTCGGGGATCAGCACGTAGTTGGCGTCGGGCTCGGCGAGGGATGCATAGCAGGCGATGAAGCCCGAGTGGCGGCCCATGAGCTTGACGAGGCCGACGCCGTTCGGCGAGGCCTTGGCCTCGACGTGCGCCGAGCGGATCGACTTCGTGGCCTCGCCGAACGCCGTCTGGAAGCCGAAGCTCTGGTCGATGTAGGGGATGTCGTTGTCGATTGTCTTGGGGATGCCGACGACGGCGATACGGGCGCCTCGATCCTGCGCGGCCGCGGCGATCTGCATCGCCCCGCGGAGCGTGCCGTCGCCGCCGATCACGAACAGGGCCGAGATGTTCATGCGCTCGAGGCAGTCGACGATCTCGCGGGGATCCTGGCCCCCCCGCGAGGTGCCGAGGATCGTGCCCCCGTCCTCGTTGATGTCGCTCACCATTTCGGGGGTGAGGTCGACCACGTCGTGTCCGTACCGCGGGATGAAGCCCTGATAGCCGTTCTTGAAGCCGTAGATCCGCTGCACGCCGTAGTGGAACGTGAGTTCCATCACCAGTCCGCGGATCACGTTGTTGACCCCGGGGCAGAGGCCGCCGCAGGTGACGATCCCCACCCGCATCTTCGGCGGATCGAAGAAGATCTCCCGGCGGGGGCCCGCCGGCTCGAAGCCGGGAAGGGCGTCGGCCCGCACCCCGGCCGCGGCGACGAGGCTCGCCGTGTCGTGGAAGAGGACGCGGTCGTCCTCCTCGACGTAATGCACGTTGGTCTTGCGTCCCTCGATGAGCGGCTTGAGCGGCGAGTCGATCCGGCATGCCCCGAGGGTCGTGACGGCCAGATCGCTCATCGTGATCCGATTGGTCATGGCGTCGGTCTCGCGTGATTCCCGTCGGCCCGGGGGTTCATCCGGTGGTTCGCATCCCGGCTGCGATTCCCTGAACACACAGCCGAAGAAGCTCGCGGTGATGGTCACCGGCCGAGGCGGGGTCGGCCTCGAGCTCGGCGCGCCGCCTGCGCATGAACTCGATCTGAATCAGGTTGAGCGGATCGATCGACGGATTGCGGGCCTCGATCGACCGCTGAAACCAGGGCGTGGTGGCGAGCAGCTCGCCGCCCCCGACGATGTCGAGAATCGCCTGCCGGGTGCGGTCGCGCTCGGCGGCGATTCGCTGCCAGATGCGGCGGCGGGCGTCGTCATCGACGGTGAGCTCGGAGTAGCGTTGGGCGATCACCATGTCGGCCTTGGCGAGCGCCAGCGACGCGTTGTCGATCGTCGCCTGAAAAAACGGCCACTGGCGGTACATGTCGCAGACGGCCTGCCAGCCGCGCCGGTCGTCATACTTGACCTCGGTCAGCGCCGTGCCGAGACCGTACCAAGCCGGAATCATGCAGCGGCTCTGCGTCCAGGCAAACACCCAGGGGATCGCCCGGAGGTCGTCGAGCGTCCGCTCGCCGCGGCGGCGCGAGGGCCGCGAGGCGATCGGCAGCGTCTCGATCTCGTCGATCGGCGTGGTCTGCGAGAAGTAGCCGATGAAGCCGGGCTGGTCTACGAGGTCGCGGTAGATCGCAAACGACCGCTCCGCCATCCGCCTGGCGATGGCCGTCCACTCCGGCTTCGGCTCGCTCCGCCTCACGCTGGAGGCGACCAGCGTGGCCCAGGTGACCTGCTCGAGGTGCCGCCGCGCGATCTCGGGATCATCGTAGCGCTCCGCGAGCACCTCTCCCTGCTCGGTGAGCCGCAGGGAGCCGTCGAGCGTTTCGGACGGCAGCGAGAGGATGCCGCGGGCGGCGGGGCCGCCGCCGCGACCGAGCGAACCGCCCCGGCCGTGGAAGAAGGTGAGGGCCACGCCGCGGGCGTCGGCAGCGGCGTGGAGCTGGCTCTGGGCGTGTTGCAGCCCGCAGCACGCCGCCA
Organism: Pirellulales bacterium; assembly: GCA_040397625.1. Taxonomy (GTDB): domain Bacteria; phylum Planctomycetota; class Planctomycetia; order Pirellulales; family UBA1268; genus QWPN01. The sequence goes on from JBBAVQ010000089.1 coordinate 2,836, forward strand.
CGTAGCCGCCGTCCTTCGTGCTGTCGGAGTAGCCGACCATCACGATCTGGCGGTCGCCCCGGCTGCGGAGGTGGTCGCGGTAGGGGGCGACGTCGAGAATCGCCGCCAGCGTGTCGTGGGCGTGGGCGAGGTCGTTGATCTTCTCGAACAGCGGCACCACCGCGATGTCGGTCGTCGCCACCGTCCCGCCGGCCGCGGCGGCCCGCGCCTGAGCCCAGCGCCACAGCCAGAGCACGGAAAGCACATCGGCCGGGCACCGCGTGAGGCTCACCACCGCGCCGCCGAGGCACCGCGGACCGCACCGCACGCTCGCGGCGTGGAGCGTCTGGAACAACCGCAGCGAGTCGATCGCGAGCGGCCGGAGGCGATCCTCCGGCACTTCGCCGACGCGGCCAAGCGAATCGACCAGCATCCGCGCGCGGGCCGCGTCGTCGAGCGACTCGTAGGCAGCGGCGTCGGCCACGATCCCGGCTGCAGCGAGAATGTCGCCCATGATCTCGCGGTAGGCGCGGGCGTCCTGGCGGACGTCGAGCCGGGTCATGTGGAGGCCGAACGTCCGCACGAGGTCGAACCACGACTGCGCGGGGGAATCCTCAGCGAGGCAGCCATCGCGGCGGAGGGCGTCGAGCAGCGGCACGAGGTCGGCCTGGAGGTCATCGCCGTCTCGGTAGGCCCAGTCGGCCGCCGGCGACGTGAGCGATTCCGCACGCGAGGCCTCGAGCCGCGCGCCGATCATCCTGATCCAGCGGCGGTACGTTTCATGCGCAGGAATCGGTTCCACAGCCGCGGCGACGGCGGGCCACCGGTCGCAGATCGCAGAGAGCGACGCGACCAGCGGCACCGCGCCATCGGCCACGTGGGCCGACACGGTGAGCAGGTCGTGGAGACGATCGCACCAGGCGAGGTGCTGCTCGACCGCCGCCGCACGGAGCCGCAGGAGCGTGGCCTCCGTCACGTCGGCGGTCACGAACGGATTGCCGTCGCGGTCGCCCCCCATCCACGAACCGAACGAGAGGAAGGCCGGCACGGCGAATCGGTGCCCCGGGTAGTGTTCCGCCAGGGCTCGGCGCAGGGCGGCGTGGACCTGCGGCACGGCCTCCCAGAGCCGCGGCATGATCGACAGTCCGCGATCCACTTCGTCGAGCACCGTCGGCCGCGTGGGGCGGAGAAACTCCGTCTGCCAGAGCAGCGTGAGCTCGCTCCGCATGTCGGCGGCGTGGCGGGCACGCTCGCGGGGCAGAAGATCGGCGGCGTCGAACTCCTGCAGGCTCTTCCGCATCCTCCGCAGCTTCGCCCGGATCGATCTCCGCTTGGCTTCGCTCGGGTGCGCCGTGAACACGAGTTCGACCGCGAGCCGGTCGAGCACCATCTGGACATGGTCGGGCGGCGCGCCGAGCGATTTCAGTTCGGCGATCCCGGCGGCGAGCGATTCGCCGAGGGGTTCGGGATGCTGGAGCCGCTCGCGCTCGCGGAGCACGCGGATCCGCTGCCGATCCTCCGCGATGTTGGACAGGTCGAAGAAGATGCCGAGCGCCCGGGCAACCACGGTCGCCTGCCGTTCGTCGAGCGATTCGATGCGGGCGGCGAGCGCCGACTCGGCGTCGTGGCGGCCCTGTCGTCGCTCGCGGGCCAGCCGGCGGACTTCCTCGACGAGGGCGTGGGCCTCCTCGCCGGCGAGTTCCTTGATCACGGATCCGAGCATCTCGCCCAGAAACCTCACGTCGCGACGGAGGAGCTCGTCGTGGCTGGCGGCGAGTGCGGGTGCGGGTGCGGGTGACACGCGGACGGCCGGCGGGAGGGTGGGGCGGGATTTCACGCACGGTTGTACTTGCAAAGCCTGCGCCGGAAAGCCGGTTCCGACAGGCTGCGGCGGCCGAACGGGGTTTTTTCGGCTCAAACAGCGGGGTTGCGGGGTGGAGCGGTCTGCCGGGCAGACCAGGAGAGCCATGCGGGGCTGCACACTCCGTGGGCAATGGCCCGCCTCGCCATGGCGGGTATGCTGCGAAGATGAGCAGCTTCAGTCATCAGCGGTTTGTGTTCCTGATGGTTGCGTCCGTCGCATGGACGGCCTGCGGATGGGCCTTCTCGGCCGACCTCGACGACCTCCACGTCGCCTCGCCGGACCGGATTCGGCGGATGCAGTCCGATGCCGAACTCGCCGGCCGGGCGTGGTGGGGCTACTGGGGCGACCAGCCGCAGAAGTATGTTTCGCACTCGAGTCATTCCAACCGGCTGATCCCCGTCTACTCGTTCGGCATGTCGCACGACGGGGTGAGCGGCACGAACAGCGTCTACCGCGATGCCCGGAAGCTCGAGGCGCTCTACGGCCGCCTGCCCGACCGCACGCTCAACCCGGAGGCCGAGTACTTCGACCAGACCGACGTCTACCGCCTGCAACTTGCCGCCGCCGATGCCGGCAAGAAGTACATCGTGCTTGTGATCTTCGACGGCATGGACTGGCATACCACGCGGACCGCGGCAATCGCGACGCGTGGAAAGGTGGAGTACACCGAAGGCCGCGGCACCGGATTCTGCTTTCAGGACTACCGCGGGGCGCCGACCGATTTCGGGTTCTGCGTGACGAGTCCGGCGAACGACAAGACGACGACCGACGTGGATGCCCAGGCAGTGAAGAACCCCGGCGGCGAGGTTCCGGGCGGATACGATCCGAATCGGGGCGGGGCGACTCCCTGGTCGCGGCGGGCCAGCCTCACATATCTCATCGGCAAGGATCGCGACGTGCCGCATCCGTATACCGACTCGGCCGCGTCGGCGGTGTCGTTCTGCTCCGGCATCAAGACCTTCAACGACGCGATCAACGTGGACGTGAACGGCGGGCACGTCGAGTCGATTGCCCGCAGGCTCCAGCAGCGGGGCTTCGCGGTCGGGGCGGTGTCGAGCGTGCCGGCGTCGCATGCCACCCCCGCCTGCAGCTATGCCAACAACGTCAGTCGAGACGACTACCAAGACATCGCCCGTGACCTCGTGGGCCTGCCGTCGATCGCTCATCGCACGGAGCCTCTGCCGGGTCTTGACGTGGTGATCGGCGGTGGCTTCGGTGTGCCGGCTGATTCCGAGAAGGACAAGGACCAGGGTGCGAATCTCGAGCCGGGCTTGAAGTATGTCGCCGACTCGACGCTCAAGGCGATCGACGCGGCGGCCGGCGGCCGCTATCGGATCGCGGAACGGACGGCGGGCCGTCGCGGCGGCGACGTGTTGGCCGAGGCGGCGGCCGATGCGATCGCCCGCAACCTGCGGCTCTTTGGCCTGTTCGGCGCGGGGGAAGGGCATCTGCCGTTTCAGACCGCCAACGGCGATTACGACCCTGCGGCAGGCCACCTGCCGACGAACGAGGAGGTGGACACCCTCCGAAAAAAGTATGGATCCACGATCCGCTACACCGAGGCCGACCTCGTCGAGAATCCCTCGCTTGCCGAGATCGCGACTACGGCGATGGACGTGCTCGCCTCCAAGGGCCGCTTCTGGCTGATGGTGGAGGCGGGTGAGGTGGACTGGGCCTCGCACGCCAACAACATCGACAACGCGATCGGCGCCGTGCGGGCCGGCGACGCCGCCGTTCGGGCGGTGTTCGACTGGATCGAGCGTCACGACGCCTGGGCGGATTCCGCGGTGATCGTGACCAGCGACCACGGCCACGCCTTCGTGCTCACCGAGCCCGAGGCGTTCACCGGCGGGCTCTGATCGCGACCGTCGCGTTGCCGAGTGGGCAGCGGTCCGGAGAAGACACAGGTTGAAAACCTGTGCTACGAGATCAGCTGCTTCATCTCGCGGACGGCCTGCGTGAGCCCGATGAACACGGCCCGGGCCACGATCGAGTGACCGATGTTGAGCTCGCCCATGCCCTCGATGCGAGCCACCGGCAGCACGTTGCGGTAGGTGAGCCCGTGGCCAGCGTTGAGGTCGAGGCCGGCTTGCCGCACCATCACGCCCGCCCGGGCGAGCTTCACGAGTTCATCGTGCCGGCCGCCGTCGGTCGTGGCATTGGCGTAGCAGCCGGTGTGCAGTTCCGCAGCCGCGGCCCCGAGGTCGACCGAGGCGTCGATCTGCTTGGCACATGGGTCGATGAACATCGACACCGCGATCCCGGCGTCCTTGAGCCGCCGCACCGCCTCGGCCGTCGCGTCGCGGTGGGCGACGATGTCGAGGCCGCCCTCGGTCGTCACCTCCTCCCGCTTTTCGGGCACGAGCGTCACCTGGCAGGGCTTCACCCGGCAGGCGATGTCGATCATCGCCGGCGAGATCGCGCACTCGAGGTTGAGCTTCACCTGCACCGTCTGCCGCAGCACATCCAGGTCGCGGTCCTGGATGTGGCGGCGGTCTTCGCGGAGGTGCACCGTGATGGCGTCGGCGCCGCCGAGTTCGGCGAGCGCCGCCGCCCACACGGGATCAGGCTCCACCGTCCGGCGGGCCTGCCGGACGGTGGCGACGTGATCGATGTTGACGCCGAGGGTTGCCATGCGGCCTGAAGCGTCGCCGCCGGCTACTCCTTTTTCAAGAGCACGACCGCATTGCCGCGGGGCGTGCGGACGCCGAGCACCACGCCATCGGCCGCCGACTCATTGGCCAGGGCCTGCTCGAACTCGGCCAGGCTGACGACGGGCGTCTTGCCGACCTTGCGGATCAGCACGCCCGGCCCGAGCCCCGCCGCGGCGGCCACGCCATCGGAATCGACGCGGTCGATCAGCACGCCGTCGAAATCGGCGTAGGTGTCTTCGGCCATCGATCCCTTATCGCGAACCTCGAGGCCAAACTCCGCCGAGTAGAACGTCTCGGCGTTGCTCTCGGCCTCCGGCTTCGTCGTCTGGCCGGCTTTCGCGAGATCCGAGGGGAGCGGCTTGACGGTGACCGTGAGCGTCACCTGCTCGCCGTCGCGGAACACGGTGAGCGTGTGGGGCTTGCCCACCGCCGACCGCTCCACGATCTCCTGCAGCGACCGCGTGCCCTTGACGGGCTGGCCGTCGAAGGCGGTGATCACGTCGAGTTCCTGCACGCCGGCGGTTGCGGCGGGCGAGCCCGGCACCACGTCGTTGACGAGCACGCCGTTGCGATCCTTGACGCCGAGTTTCGTCGCCATCCGGGCGTCGAGCGGCCCCATCTGCACGCCGATGTAGGCCCGCTCCACCTTGCCCTTGGCGATCAACTGGTCGGTCACCCACCGCGCGAGGTTGGCCGGGATCGCGAAGCCGATGCCCTGATAGCCGCCGCTGTTGGAGGCGATGGCCGTGTTGATGCCGATCACCTCGCCCTCGAGGTTGATCAGCGGGCCGCCCGAGTTGCCGGGGTTGATCGCGGCGTCGGTCTGGAGGAACTGGGCCCGGCGGATGCCGCCAAGCTCGCGGCCCTTGCCGCTGATGATGCCGGCACTGACGGTCGTCTCGAGTTCGAACGGATTGCCGATGGCGATCACCCAGTCGCCGATCTCGAGCTTGTCGGAGTTGCCGAGCTTCGCGGTGGGTAGATCCTTGGCGTCGGCGAGCTTGACGACGGCGAGGTCGCTTTCGGGGTCGGTCTCGATGGTGGCGGCCTTGAACTCCCGGCCGTCGGAGAGTTCGACGATCACCTCATCGGCCCCCTCCACGACATGGTTGTTGGTGATCACCACGCCCGACGCGTCGACGATCACGCCCGAGCCCACGCCGGAGCGACCCGGCATCTTGCCCCCTTCCGGCATGTTGAACTCGAAGCCCTCGGGAAGCCCGTCGGGAAACATGCCCTCGAACGGCGTGTCCTTGAACGGATTCTCGCCCCGGCCCCGCTGCGGGCCGCGTCCGGAGGCCTTCTTCGGCTTGGCTTCGCTGCGGACGACGACGACCGCCGGCGTGGCGTTCTCGGCGGCCCGGCGGAAGGCCTTGGAGAGGGCGTTGGCGTGGACGAGGTCGTCGGCAGCAGTCTCGGCCCGCACGGCCACGGGTGCCAGCGCGGCGACGACGGCGGCGGCGGCGAGGGCTGCGGCGCAAAACACACAGGCGGCCGGCCGGTGAACACCTCGGCGGGGGGAGGGTGAGCTGCTGGAGGGTTGGATGTTCAGGGTGGTCATTGGGAAAACTCCTTTCGTGGACGGTTCCATCGCGAAAAAGTGTAGGCCCGACACGCGCAAACGGCACCGGCCGGCCAGGGGGCCGGCGGTGCTCGCGGAGACGCGGTTCCCCACCTGTACGCCGCCCGGCGGGAGGTTGTTCGAAGAAGTTTTCCGAGCGGGCCCGCCGAGGGCCACGGGGATGACGGCCCGCGTTGACACTCCGCGGAAATCCCCGATATTTCCCTGGGTTGGAATCACTGGAGCATGCATGGCCGGGCACGAGCAACGGGCAGAGGCCGACAGCGGGATCGACGTGGCCGAGTGCCAGCGGCGGATCGGCCACGAGTTTCGCGACCCGGCCCTGCTGATCGCCGCCCTGACGCACGCCTCGGGCGCCCTGCACCGGCTGGCCTCGAACGAGCGGTTGGAGTTTCTCGGCGACGCGATCCTCGGGTTTCTCGTCTGCGAGCGGCTCTACCGCACGTTTCCCGACTCGCTCGAGGGAGATCTCACGCGGATCAAGTCGGTGGTCGTCAGCCGGGAGACGTGCAGCCGAATCAGCGAACAGCTCGAGCTGATCGACTTCCTGATCGTGGGGAAGGGGCTGTCAACGCCCAGCCGCGCGGTCCCGTCGTCGGTGCTCTCCGACCTCTTCGAGTCGCTGGTGGCGGCGATCTATCTCGACGGCGGCATGGATGCCGTCCGGCCGCTGGTCGAACGCATGCTCGTGCCCGAGATCGAAAAGGTTGTCAGCGGCGAGATGGGGTCGAACCACAAGTCGCTCCTCCAGCAGTGGGCCCAGCGTGACTTCGGCATCACGCCCACCTACGAGGTACTCGAGGAGGTTGGGCCCGACCACAGCAAGAGCTTCCACGTGTCGGCCCAGATCGGCGGTCGGCGGTATTCCCCGGCTTGGGGCCGCAATAAGAAGGAAGCCGAGCAGCGGGCGGCCTCCAACGCCCTGGGCGAGCTCCGCTCGGAACCCCGAGGTGGCGGCGGGGGCTGATCCGGGGCAGGTGCGTGCATCGCGGGCGCGCCAGGTTGGCTGCGGTGTCTGGTGGCGGTTCGCCCCACGCCTCATGGCGTTGCGAAGGATCGAGCGTGCCGGGTGAGAATGCCGGGCACGGGGGCCGCGGCGTTCAAACCGGCGGGCGGATGGCCGCTGGTCGCCGGTCTGGTTGCCGTCGTGGCCCGGGCGTGTCATGGTGTCGGTTCCGCCGGTCGGCGGAGCCGGAGACCGAGATGGTGAACGAGTTCGTCGAGCCCCTGGGCATGCGGGTGTTGATTCGTAAGGATGAAGCCCGCACCACGACGCGTGGCGGGATCGTGCTGCCGGATCAAGCGGAGATACCGACGATCACCGGCCGGGTGGTCGAGGTCAGCATCCAGATCGAGCGCGACGCCGATTTCCCGATCGAGAAGTACGACAAGGTCCTCTTCCACCCCAAGAACTCGATTCCCGTGGACTTCGAGCAGGACAACCTGCTCTACGTGGTGCCGATCGAGGACGTGGTGGCGGTGTTTCGACGGCACGATGAGCCCCAGCCGCGGCGGCGGGGTAAGGGGGGCCGCGAGGGCGATGCGGCGGAGTGAGCGGCTCCCCGCACGCATGATCGGTTTCGCGTCGGCTGCGTAACGCCTCCGGCGGTCAGCATCGAGGTCAGGAAGCCCAATCGCGTAAGCGATGGGGGCAGGGAAGGGGCAGCCGTACGCCTTACGGCGTTACGCTTCCTGAGGC
>JBBAVQ010000090.1:0-10546 GCA_040397625.1 Pirellulales bacterium
AAACGGATCGTCACACGGCGCCGCGGCGACGGACCTTGACCGTGTTCGAATCGGCGGAGTCGTTGGACGCCGCGAAGGCAGCCCATGCGGCATTCACGGCCGGGGCGCTGTCACCGCCGCGGAAGCGCGACCAGACGGGAGCCGGCCGAACCGTTGTGGCCGTGGCGGCGAGAGTGACCGATGCGGTGGAGACGGACCGCGTGCCGGTGGCCAGCCACTTCGCGAAGGTGTTCCAGCCGGTTGCCTGGCAGAACGCCGCGGCGTCGGTGGCGTAGCTGGCGAGATAGGGATCGCTTGAGGTCGTCGGCAGGAAGACCGAGATGCCGGAACTCGACCGCTGATCAGTCGTCTTGCCGAGGATCACCCCGCCGATTGCCGCGGTCACCGCCGTGGCGGCGGTGCGGAGCGTCTGCGGCAGGCTGGTCGCGGCCACGACCTTGGTCATGAAGCTGCCGAGGTCGCGGAACGGGGTGGTGTCGTAGGTCACGCTGCCGTTGGCCGCGGTCACCAGCGTGGTGCGGTGCGCGGTGGTGAGGGAGGCGGTGGCGTCAACGAACTGCTTGAGTGAGGTCGCTAGGGCCGTGTAGCCCGAAGCCACGGCGGTGGAGAACGTGTCGCACTTTCCCGAATCACCCTGGTATTGCGTCTGGTAGCTCGCAACCATGCCGGCTGCAATCTGCGGCGCCGTCACCGAAGCGGGGTCCGCAACCTGGAGGGCCGAGTAGGCGGTCGTGTAGTCCTGGCCCGTGCCATTGATGAGTTCTTCAGAGGCCACGAACACGCCGGCCACCTTCGGGGCGATCGCCACTCCCACCTCGGCCATCGCCATCAGGCAGTTGTCGTACGACACCATATCGATGGTGGGCATTCCGGTGGTGGCCAGCGCCGAGGCCATCTCGCCGATCGTCAGGGCGTCGCTCCCCGACTCGCTGTCGAACTGGCTACCGTCGGTGCCGCCGCCGTGGCCCCACATCTGCAGGAGGTAGTGCTGGGCCGGCGCCTGCTGCACGCCCCACTTCACGAAGTCCACGAGCGTGGCCGGGTCGCCGGTGTTCTTCTCACCGAAGGAGAGGTCGAAGGTGGACGCGATCCTCGTGGTGCTGGAATCAGCTTTGAGAATGGAGCGGCCATACGTCCGCCAGGCCGACTGCGTGCCACCGCCCGTGGCGTACGCCGTGCCGACCGACGACTTTGGCTGGTCCCAGGAGACGACGATCTTCACGCTGCCGGGCAGCGTGCCCAACGCCTTTTCCATCTCGTTGATGTCGTCGCGGGCGAACGTGTTGAGGTCCTCGCCGGTCATGTAGACGAGGATCGTCCAGGAACCGCCGGATGGCGTCGGAGGAGTGACCGGCGGCACGTCCTTGATCGTGGCGATGGCAGTCGCCGGGTTGCCGACCGTCGCGCCGGTGGCCGACACGATCCGCATCTGCAAGGTCTCGTCGGACTCTACGAGCGAGTCGGTCCGCGTGGACACCGAAATCTGCTTCGAGGTCTCGCCAGCGGCGAACGTGAGGGAGCCGGTGGCGGCGGTGTAGTCCGACGCTGACGAGGCGGTCAGATTGCTGGTGGCGTACGACACCGTCACCGGGGCCGTCGCCGCGGTCGAGAGCCTGAACGTGAACGTGGCCGCCAGCCCTTCGTTCACTCCCGACTGAGGCCCTGTCACGGTGACGCTGCGAGAGACGCTGTCGTCGTCACGGATCGTGCCCATGCCCGTCGCCCGACCGAGGGTTGCGCCCGTGGCTGACGAGAGCACCACCTGAAACGTTTCGTCAGATTCGGCGATGCGATCGCCGCGGATGCCGACGGCGATGGTTGCCGTCCGTTGGCCCGGGCGGAAGGAGATCGTGCCCGAGGCGCCGCTATAGTCGCTGCCGGCAACCGTGGCCGTGCCGTCCACCGTCTGGTAACGGACGGTCGTTGTCTGCTGAGCCGCCGCCGAGAGCGAGACGACGAATGACAGGCTCCTTGAGCCGAAGTTGCCCTCGTCACCGCTCGCGTCGGCAATCGAAACCGTCGGGACCGCTGCCAGCATGGCCCTCGATTCGAACCGCTCGAACCCTGACAACCGTCGGGACTTCGGGCGGCTCATGGCGATTTCTCCGTGGCGAGGATCCTCTTCGCTAACCCTCAGACTCTAGATCGCCGCTTTCGCACCAGCAAGAGTGATGCCCCCGCCGCGAGCAGGCCGGCAGCCGCCAATGACGGCTCCGGCACGGCTGCCACCGCCCCCGCCTGACCCGGAGCCGCGTTGTAGGCGCCGGCGTCGAACAGGCCGTTGGAGAGGAAACTCGCGGCATCGAGGATGTCCACGACGCCGTCGTAGGTGAAGTCGCCCTCGTTCCACGACGCCGGGCTGCCGGTGTCGAACTTGCCGCCGGCGAGGAAGTTGGCGGCGTCGATGATGTCCACCTGCCAGTCGAGGTTGGTGTCGCCGGCCGCCGCGAAGGCGAAGGTGACCGAGCCGTCGCCGTTGTCGAGCCAGCCGACCGTCCGGTCGCCGCCGCTGGTGGCGGCGACGCTCGAGGTGATGCCGCTGGTGCCGTTCCAGCTGCCGTCACCCATGCCCGTCATAATCGCGCTCACCATGCCGGCGGCGGAGAGGCCGCTGGCGACAGTCACCATGCCGTTTCCAACGTCCACCAGACCGCCGTCGTTCGGGGCCAGGCCACCAACGCTCGTCTGCAGGCCGGGGGTGAGCGTGACAGTGCCGCCCGAGAGCGGCACGATGCGGCTCGAGCCGAGGGCCGAGCCGTTTGCGAGTTGGAGCCGGCCTCCCTGCACGGTGGTACTTCCGGTGAGCGTGTTGGCCTGGTCCACCACCAGCGTGCCCGCACCCGCCTTGACCAGCGGCAGCGATCCCGAGAGAGTCGGGTAGCCAGCCTGAGTCTGCGTCTGCGTGCCGCTGGCCACCGTGATCGTGATCGCGGCAGGCCCGGTCGTGAAGACGAGGTTCAGGTTGTTGCCGCTCTGGGCCACCGAGAAGGTGCCACCGCCGAACGCGTTGGCGAATCCCCCGGTGCCGTTGGTGGCGGAGGTCCGCACCACGAACTTGTCGGCCGAGAATCCGGTGATGCCCGTGGTAGAGGACGCGATCGTCCAGGAGTAGTTTTGCGCAGAGTCGAAGTTGGCCGCCGCCCCGTTGACGTCTGGGCCGGTGCCGGAGAGCGTCCAGAGGTTGATTCCGAACGGATTGGCCGAGGTGGCCGCGATGTCGAGCACGCCGCCGACCGAGAGCAAATCCCAGCCGGTGCCGGCGGCACCCGTGGCGTCGAAGAGTTGCCAGTCATAGTTGCCGCCTGCGCCGAACGTCGCCGAGCCGGTCACCGAGAGCGTGCCGGGGCTCATGCCGGGTGCAAGCCTGCCGCCCGCCGCCACCACCAGCCCTCCCACGGAGCCGTTGCCGCCGAGCGTCGCGCTGCCGCCCACCGTCACCAGGCTTGACCCGACCACGCCTCCGCCGCTCACGACCCCGTCGTTGACCACCGAGACCCGCACCGAATCATTAAGCGTCAGCGGTGCCGTCAGCGCGGAGGCGTTGGCGGTGATCCGCAGGGATCCCGTGCCGCCGAGCGAGAGGCCGTTGATGCTGCCCGTTGTGCTGCCGCTCACGATCCCCGAGAACGTCGTTGCATTGTCGACCACGAGCCTGATCGGGGCCGCCGAGCCAGTGCCGAAAAGGCTCACGGTGCCGGGCACGGTCACCGCGTCGCCCGCGAGGCGGGCCGGGCTCGCCGTGCGGCCTCCCACTGACAGCCCACCGAAAGGAGTGCCGAACACTTCGCCACCGATGGTGATCGGTGCAGTCGCCTCGATCGTGCCGTGGTTGAACTGCGTCTGGTTGGTGCCCAGTGCTCCGCCGTCGGAAACCTTCACCGTGCCTCCGGTGGTGCCGCTCGAAATGCCGATCCGGAACGTGGTCAGTGTGGCGGCGTTGTTCTGGGTGAGCACGAGCGTGCCGGGCCCCTGCTTTGTGATCGTGCCCGAGGACGTTCCCGAATTGTTGGTGAGCACCCCGTCGAGCACGAGGGTTCCGGCTCCAGCCACTTCGATCGTTCGGGCGGCGGAACCAAGGTCGATGTTGCCTTCGATCCGGGTCGTTCCTGACGTTGCCATCGCGGTGATGTTGCCCAGGAGATTGGACCCGTTGAGGTCGAGGGTGGATGCCGTCGGCAGCGTCAGAACGCCCAGGTTGACGTTGCCCGACGTGGCAAGCGTCGCGCCCTGAGGCACGGCCAGCGTGGCAGTGCCCGGACCACCGTCGGCACCGGTGATGGATCGGCTGCCGAGGTCGATCGACGCCGTCGAAGACAGGGCGCCCCCCGTGATTTCGATCGCGTTGGTCGCATCGCCGAGCGCCGACACGGCGGAAATCGCCAACGTGCCGGACTGGATTCGCAGTCCCCCGGAGAACCCGTTGGCACCCGCGAGCGTCAGCGTTCCGCCGCCGGTCTTGGTGAGTCCGGTCGAACCCTGGATGACGGACGCCAGCGTTGCCGCGTTGCCCGCCGTGACCGAAATCGCGTTTGCCTGGAGCGACGTGCCTGTCAGGGTGAGTTGTCCGCCGGTGAGCACGTAGCCGGTGGTCGTCAGCGTGATGCCGTTGGCGGCCGACACGGAGCCAAGCGTGACCGTACCAGCGGTGCCACCGAAGTTTGCCCGCTGTGCTGAATCCCACGAGCCGCCAGTGTTCCACGTCCCGCTGCCGCCGCTGCCGGGAGCGGTCGTTCCCCATCCGCCGGCGCCGTTCCAGAACAGGTTGGCACCGCCAACGGCGTCGAGCACGCCGTTGACAATGAAGTCATTGGAGGTTGTCGCGGAAGGATCATTGAGGTACCACGTGCCGGCAATGCTGCCTGCGGTGCCTGAGTTGTAGTTGACGATTCGGAAAGTCACCGATGTGCCCGCTGGCACACTCTGAAGACTCCCGATGCCGGAAAGCGCGATTGAGGACTGTGTATTTCCTGCTGCAGTTGTCGTGCTGCCCCATGTGATCGGTGAGCCGATGTCAACGAACGTGCCGCTGCCGATCTGATACTGCCACTGCCCCAGGGAGGGGCCACTTGACGAGCGTCGGACGTTGTACGCGGCGACGTCGGAGAACGACAGCGAATAACCGTCAGCCGCCGAAAAGCCAAACGTAATGTAGGCGCCGCGGTCGATCGCGCTTTGCAGTGAGTCGGATGCAGTGCCGCTGTTCCACCAGTTGTTGCCTCCCCATGCTCGGGATGCCGCCGTATAAGTCCCTGTCGTGTATGCACTCACTGCTGGCCCACGCGTGAGGCCGACGACGGTCAGATTCGATGCCGTGGTCGACGCCGCGAACGGTGATGGTCCCCAGTTGTTGGCTCCTACGTTCGGCGATACGAGCGTGCTGAAATCCCACCCAGCCAGGACGTCGGCTTTCGCCTGCTCGGCGACGCCGCCCCCGAGGAGCATTCCCACACCGATTACGGCCCGCCAGAGGCCGTCACGCCGCAAGATCGTTGAACGCATGGCTCGTCACTCCAGGGAGAAGAAGGAAGAGGATGGGGCAGTCGCGGTCCGCCAGGGAGGCAGTATTGCCGATGTCGAGGAGTTTGCCAGCCACCCGTGAGCGGATTGTGAGCAAGTCCACGGAATCGCGGGGTGGGCGGGTGGTCAGTAACAAAATGCTCCAGGCGGGACGGCGGCCCGGGGTGAGGCCCGGGCGGCCATCCCGCTCTAGCGTCAGGCGTTGGCCTTCCGCTGCCGCGCGGCCCGCACGGCCAGAATCGCAAGGCCGATCGAGCCCAAGGCCAGCGTCGAGGGCTCGGGGACGGCGTTGATTGCCGTGCCGGGCGAGCCGATGTTCTGCGTCACGCTGGTGGCCGAGAGATAGGTGACCTGGCCGTTGACCGTGCCGGCGGTGCTCACAACGGCGCTCGTGTTGGGGCTCGTCGTGGGGTCGCCGTTCGACGCGTACTGATAAAAGAAGCTCGAACCGAGCGTCGCGGCCCCGAACGTCACCCGCGGAGTGGCCTCGGCGCTCCCCGAGTTGAAGAGCACGATGCCGTCCCCGGTCGATGAGAGGCTGACGCCCGAACCAGTGTAGGAACCGATGGCGGCCGTGGCTGCGCTGCCACCCCAGAAGCTCCGAAAGTTCGGGATGTCCGTCAGGGGGGAGGCCGTTTCGAGAAACACCACCGATTCACCAGGGCCGACACTCGAGACGCCGTTGAGGGCCACGGCCCTTGTCGAGTCGAAGCTGTTGTCGTCCATCTTCCATCCGGTGAGGTCGACGGCCGATGAGCCGAAGTTCGTGACCTCCCACCAGTCAGCCGTGAACGTGGGAGCCGTGCCACTCTGACTCATCGCCTCGGTGATCCGGAGTGTCGAGAGCTGGGCGAAGGCGGGCGTGGCGGCCGACAGGCAGAAGGCGATGGCGAGCAGGCGGAAGGCGATGGGGGAACGCATGAGGTGGAGACTCCAGATTGGCGGGGTGTGGGGGAGGGATTCTCACGGCAGGCCTCTCTGGCCTGAGGTGGGTGATGGACCATGCGAACTGCGTGCCACGAAGCGTGAGGATTGCGTGAGCGACGCGTCGGGCAGTCGCGCGGGACTGGATTCGTGGGACCGACATCGAGTGTGAGAAGTTCGTGAGCGCCGTGCAGCCTCTGTGCGGCTTCGCGGTTTCGCAGTTCTGGCGAAATGGGTTTCGCAACCTTTGGGAATCGATTCGCAGATTCTGCGAAACCGATCGAGGCCTCCTCACACAATTCTCACACGCTCCTCATAGAAACGCGCGACGCGCCGTCGTCGCTCGCGGACTCGCATCGCTTTTCGGAAAAAGGAGTACTTCCGTGACACACCCATTGAGCTTCACCATTCCGTCTGGTCTCCGCCTTCCCGCACGAGGATCGCGACGCAGCGGCTTCACGCTGGTGGAACTTCTCGTGGTGATCGCGATCATCGGGACGCTCATTGGACTCCTTCTCCCGGCGGTGCAGTCGGCTCGCGAGGCCGCGCGGCGAACGCAGTGCCTGAGCAACATGCGGCAGATCGGTCTCGCCTTCCACGGGTCGATGGGGGCGAGAAAGACGTTTCCCGCCGCCTGCTACACGACGGCGGCCGCCACGCGCAAGCCGCCGGAGAACGCGGCGGGCAAGGAGCATTCCTGGCGGGCGCTCGTGATGCCGTTCATGGAGGAGCAGGCGGCGGTCGCCGATTACAACTGGAAAAAGCACTGGTACGACGTGACCAGCAACTCGTCGCCCGCCCGCGCGGCTGACGCCACGCTCGGAGTGCCGCCCGACTGCAACCTCGCCGTGGCCGCGAGGCCCGTGTCGTTCTATCTCTGCCCGACGTCACCGCCGCGAGGTTCCTACACCACGATCACCGCATCCCCCGATAGCGACAGCGCGAGGCCCGCGATCTCGAGCATCAAGGTGCCGCTCGCCTATTCCGACTACGAGTGCGTCACCGGCGTGAAGAGCGGCGTGGTCGTGCCCGAGCGATACCTCGGCGGCGAAGAGTCGTCGGGACTGCTCGCCAAGGACGCTGCCACCCGGCCGGCGAAGGTGGCCGACGGTCTCTCGAAGACGCTCCTGATCGTGGAGGATGCAGGAAAGCCATTCACATGGCGGCAGGGAAAGCTGCAGTCGAATCCCCTTGGGCCGATGATGTACACCCAGGGAATCAGTTGGGCCGACAGTCTCGGCCCCTACAAGATCGACGGCTACAACGACGCGGGCACTGCCAAGGCGCCGGCTGGGGCCGGCCGGGCGATGAATGCCTCGAACGAGGGCGAATGCTACTCGTTTCACGTTGGCGGCATGTGCGCCGTGTTCGGAGATGCCTCCACGCGGTTCCTCTCCGAAAGCGTCGAACTTCCGGTGTTCTGCGCACTCGTGACCCGGGCGGGCGGCGAGAACCTGCCCGACGCGCCATGACAGGCGTGACAGGCGTGAAGCCAGTTGGCATGGCAGGGCGGTCTCGGCGGTGCACGATGGCCTGCGGCAGCACCGCGCGATCGGCGATGCTCGTGCTGGCGGTCGCCGGCCTCGCGGCCCCGATTGCCGGGGGGCGTGCTCGTGCCGGCGATCGCGACCGTCGCGGCAGTGGCGACACGATTGGCGACGTGGTCGCCTCATGCGTGATTCCACGGGTGATGCTCGAGGCACCGCGCGGCGACGAACCGGCCGTGATGCTCGGTGGGATCAGCGACCTGTTCGTCGAAACCGGCTTGATCGAGACCGGCGAGAGCGCGGCGGCCCCCGGGCACCGGCGGGCCTGGCTCGTGACCGATCGCGGCCCCAACGGCACCACGCAGGTCGAGGGACGGCCGCACCGCACGCTCGCCGCGCCTTCGTATGCGCCACGGATTCTGGAGGCGAGGATCGACTGGGATGCGCGGCAGCCGAGTCGGCTGGCGGTGCACCTCACGGGCACGGTGACGCTCCGCGACCGCGCCGGCGAGAACGTGACGGGCCGCCCCAACGGGTTGGACAACGATCCGGTGATTTTCGATCCGCAGGGCCGCGAGGCGATCGCTCCCGATGTCGATGGAGTCGATACGGAGGGGCTGGTGCGAACCCGCGCTGGAGCGTTCTGGCTCGCCGAGGAGTATCGGCCGTCGCTGCTCGCCGCGACTGCCGACGGCACGCTGCAGCGCCGGATTGTCCCCGCGGGCGTGGCCTTGGCCGATGCCGGCACCGAGGTGGTCGATTCGCTGCCGGCGGTCTATTCGCAGCGCCGCGACAACCGCGGCTTCGAGGCCTTGGCCATCTCGCCCGACGAGACGCGGATCTTCGCCCTCATGCAGAGCCCGCTCGACGGCACCGACCCTGCCGTGGCTCGGAAACGCGGAAACGTGCGGCTCGTCGCGTTCGATCCTGCCCGCGGGCAGCCGGTTGGGGAGTATGTCTATCGGCTCGGCGATCCCGAGCAGAAGGGCTATCGCGAGGGAAAGGCGGCTCCGGACGACGGCAAACTCTGCGCGATGGCAGCCCTGGGGCCAACGTCGCTCCTCGTGCTGGAGCAGGCCGATCGTGGCGTGGCGCGGCTGTACCTCGCCGACCTTGCCGTCGCCACCGACACGCTGTCCCGCACCATCGCCGGTGACGAACCGCCGACCGAAACGCTTCGCGATCTCGACGAGGCCACGATCGCCCCGGTGGCCAAGACGTTGCTGGCCGACCTCGCTCCCATCCTCGACGACATGCGGGCCGGCACCGCGGACGGCGGCAGCGCTCGCCGCGACACGAAGAAAAGCGGCCCGCTCAAACTCGAAGGGCTTGCCGTGGCCGACGAGCAGCACGTCTTTCTGGTGAACGACGACGATTTCGGCATCCACGAGGATGCCGACGACGATCCGCCGCCCCGCACCTGCCTGTGGGTTGTGAGGCTGCCCTCCGCGCTGCAGCTCACGAAACACTAACCCGCGTTCCGTAAGGATCGATTCCCGCCTCATTCCAAATCCCTTCTTTCAGCACCCCCTTCCTCCGTCATCAGGAGTGCCCACCATGCTGTCTCGCCTTCGTCGTTCGTCCGCTGCGGCTCTGCTTGCCGTCCTCGCCTGGACCAGTTCGGTGCACGCTGCTGGCACGATCCGGATCACCGAGGTGATGAGCAACGCGCTCACGCTCAACAACATGGACTGGTGGGAGATCACCAACTACGGCGACGCGGCGATCGACATCACCGGCTGGCGGATGGACGACAACTCCTATTCGTATGCCGCCTCGTTGGCGCTCGTGCCGTATGCCACGGGGACCGAGCCAGCATGGAGCCTGATCGCCCCAGGCGAGTCGGTGGTGTTCATGGAGGCGCAGTTCCCCTCCACGGCCGTCCCCGGTTACCAGTCGCTCTGGAACCTTGGGTCTGGCACGGGCAACGTGCGGAATCCGAAACTCGGGTCCTACGTGGGATCAGGTGCGTCGCTCAGTTCGGGCGGTGACGGCCTGATCATCTTCGACGCCTCGGGCACGGAGGTGAATCGCGTGGCGTTCGGGGCCGCCACGACCGGCTGTACGTTCTATTGGTCGTACGATTCCGCGGGCGTTCTGGGCTCATCGCCGGCTGGCACGGTCAGCCAGGCTCCGTTGAACTACGCCTCCACCGTGACGTCCACCGCGAACGGGCAGGCCAACACCGGTTCGCCGGGCATCGCGGTCACGCTGACGCCCGTGGTCTCGCTCTACTGGACGGCCAATGGCACGACCCTCGGCGGCAGCGGCACGTGGAACTCCTCCTCGAATCGCTGGTCGCCGTCCGACACCACGGTGTCAGGCGGCCTGTGGGCGAACGGCAGAGCGGCCTACTTCGGCGGCACGTCCGGCACGGTGACCGTGGGCTCCAACGTGGCCCCGCTCGCCATCAACCTCACCACCAGCGGCTATCGGATCGCTTCCGGCTCAGGCTCGATCACGGCCTGCGACGTGAGCGTCGTGGAGGGGGGCTCGGCAACGATCGCGGCTCGGCTGACGGGCACCAGTGGGCTGGCCCTCGGCGGCGGAACGCTCCTGCTGGCAGGCACCGCCAACGATTATTCCGGGTTCACAAACGTCGTGGGCGGCACCTTGCA